>DDVC01000200.1:5151-23186 GCA_002345145.1 Bacteroidetes bacterium UBA2322 | reverse complement strand
ACAAAATAGGGTGCGGAAAGTGGGGTGAAAAGTTATGAGTGTGTTACCACCTACTACCAAATACCCACAAACCACACTTTTACCTGCGTCTATCCGTTTAATCCGCGTTATCTGTGTGCTTTTTTTGCTGAAAACAGGTGGAAATACCCCAATTTTTACATCAAATTAAGGCTGCCCCGTTAAAGTAGCGCTTCGGCATATCTTTTACTAAACACAACCATTACTCACAAGTAACCTAATTAAACTGTGTTAGGAAGTGATAAAACAAGCGCCCCAAAGCAGATAAACGCTGATAAAACTGTTGTTTTTCGGGGCACCCCGATATCTCCTAATCCAAATTCAAAGTAAGCAAAACAAGCCAAAAACCAAAACAAGCCAAAGGTAGCTGCTTGCAAAATAAGTAGAAAAAAATTGGTAAGTTTGGCTATAAGGTTTATTTTTGCCTCAGTTTTAGCTTATAGGTACAAATTGCCATAAAGTAAAATTTGCATACAATTAAAAAAATGTTACGTAACACCCCCAAATAGCATACTTGGTTATTGCCAACGCTCTTAAACTATTACAACCGAAAAACCTATCCTATACAACTAAATAATAAACTACAATTTGATCATGATTTTAAAAGAATTGAAACCCAAAATGGCTCTGAACAAAGCCTTTTTAAAACTAAAACCGACCAGAACTGAAATTGAAGGGTTTAAAAACCATCTTATAACTTTACTCAACAGAACAAACGACACCGAAACCGAGGAGTTTCATAAAAACCTGATTGCTGATTTTCTCAAAGATACATACTATAAGCAAAACCATTTCATCAATACCAAAGGTAAAAACGACTTGGTTATTCATAACGGACAAAATGCCAACTCAACAGTTGGCGTAATCATGGAAGCAAAAAAGCCAACCAACAAAGTTGAAATGATTACCACCCAAAAACTGAATGTAAAAGCATTTCAGGAATTGATGTTGTATTACTTGCGTGAGAGAATTACTCACAAAAATTTGGAAGTAAAACATTTGGTGGCTACCAACATCAATGAGTGGTTTATTTTTGATGCTACCCTTTTCGACAGACTTTTTGCACAAAACAAAAATTTAGTAAAACAATTCAATGACTTTGAAGAAGGACGTTTGGCAGACACCAAAACCGATTTTTTTTACAAACAAGTTGCCGAGCCGTTTATTGACAGCATCACTTCGGAAATTGAATTTACCTATTTCAACATTCAGGACTACCAAAAACCGCTTCGCAATACCAACAAAACAGACGATAACTTGCTGATTGCTCTGTTCAAACTCCTTTCGCCTGAACATCTATTAAAACTTCCGTTTGCCAACGACAGCAACAGCCTCGACAAACGCTTTTACGCCGAGTTGCTGCACATTGTAGGCTTAACCGAAACCAAAGAAGGAAGCAAAAAACTGATTGAACGGAACAAAGCAGGTGAACGACACACAGGTACAATTCTTGAAGATGCCATCATTCAGATTGAAAGCTTAGACAAGCTCAGCCGATTGGCTAAACCAAGCCAATTTGGCAACACGCAGCAGGAACAACTTTTTAACGTTGCCCTTGAGCTAAGCATTACCTGGATAAACCGAATTTTGTTTTTGAAATTGTTGGAAGCCCAACTTATCACCTATCATAAAGCCGACAAATCATACGCTTTTCTGAACAGCGAAAAAATAAAAGAATACGACGACCTGAACAGTCTGTTTTTTCAGGTATTGGCGCGCAAGCCGCAAGATAGGAACGAAGATGTAAAAAAGGCGTTTCAGAAAGTTCCGTACCTAAACTCCTCCCTTTTTGAGCCAACCGACCTTGAGCATGTTACTTTGTTTATCAGCAACCTCAAAGATGATAAAACTATTCCTATTTTTTCGCAAACCGTGCTCAAAGACCGGCAAGGTAAAAAACGATTGGGCAACCTTTCTACGCTTCAATACTTGTTTGAGTTTTTAGATGCTTATGACTTTGGAGCAGAAGGCGGTTCAGCAATTCAGGAAGACAACAAAACGCTCATCAATGCCTCGGTTTTGGGTTTGATTTTTGAGAAAATTAACGGTTACAAAGACGGTTCGTTTTTTACCCCCGGGTTTATTACCATGTATATGTGCCGCGAAACCATTAGAAAAGCGGTTGTTCAGAAATTTAACCAGAATTTCCCCGATTTTGGGATTACCAACATGGAAGATATTTATGACTTGATTCCGCAGAAGATTTCAAAAAAGAAAGCAAATGAAATGGTCAATTCAATAAAAATATGCGACCCGGCCGTAGGTTCGGGGCATTTTTTGGTTTCGGCGCTCAACGAAATGATTGCCGTAAAAAACGACTTAAAAGTTCTGCAAGATAAAGACGGCAAATCACTCCACCGATATGAGCTGAGTGTGGTAAACGATGAATTGATTATAACCGATGAAGATGGCGAACTATTTGAATACAACCCAAACAACAAAGAAAGTCAGCGAATACAAGAAACGCTCTTCCACGAAAAACAAACCATTATTGAAAACTGCCTTTTTGGGGTGGACATAAACCCGAACTCGGTAAAAATTTGCCGTTTGCGTTTGTGGATTGAACTTTTAAAAAACGCCTATTACATCATACAAACAGGGCATGCCCCGTACCATCAAGAATTGCAAACCCTACCCAATATAGACATTAACATAAAATGCGGAAACTCCTTAGTAAGCCGCTTTGCTATTGATGCCGACCTGAAACAAGCCCTTAAAAAAAGCAAATGGACCATTGACAGCTACCGAGTAGCCGTAGCTACCTACCGCAATGCGGAAAACAAAGAGCAGAAACGAGAAATGGAAGGAATGATTCTTGAAATTAAACAAAGTTTTTCATCGGCAATTAGGTTGAATGACCCATTAAAAAAGCGATTAGATAAACTTGCAAGCGAGCTGTACCACCGTTTTTCGGGAACTTTTTTATTTGAACCCTACGTGCCCTATGGTAAATCGGGGCAAGATTTGGAAAAAAAACGAAAAACGGAAAAAGAAAAGTTAGAAAAAGAAATTGAAGATATACACAAAAAAGTACAACAGATAAAAGCCAACAAAATTTTTGAAAATGCTTTTGAATGGCGTTTTGAATTTCCCGAAGCGCTGAACGATGACGGCGATTTTGTGGGCTTTGATGTGGTAATCGGGAATCCGCCGTATATCAGGCAGGAGGAACTTGGAGCCTTAAAAAATCATCTTCAATCCAACTACAAAGTATTTGCATCGGGTGGTGATATTTTTTCTTATTTTTATGAATTAAGCCACAACATATTGAAACACAACGGTTATTTTGCCTTCATCAACAACACTTTTGACAAAACTACAGCAGGTAAAACATTAAGAGAATTTGTAGAAAACAATTTCTGCTTTAAAAGGTATATTGATTTTACCGATGTTGTAGTATTTGAAGAAGCAACAACATACCCAGTTATATTAATAGCCCAAAAAGCAAATCAGAAAGGCAACTTTAAATTTTTTAAATACTCCAAAGCCAATTTCCATGACAAAAAATTATTGCATAATGAATCTTTACACACAGAAGTTGCACAAGACAAATTGAATTCTTCCGCTTGGAATTTCATCAATTCATTTGAACAGAACATTTTAGAGAAAATTCAAAGTCGCAAATCTATATTAGAGCTTTATGGCAAATGCTATTATGGAGTTAAGACAGGATTGAATGAGGCATTCGTAACAGAAAATAATTTGGGCAGCTATCCTGTTTTGAAAGACGTTTATGAGGGTAAAGATTTAAAAAAATGGAAAACGCCCCCACCCTTTAAAAAAATGATTGTCTTTGAGAGTAAATCAACGCTTAAACGTTTTGGCAAAACTAATGAATCTGTTGCATTGGAGAGGATGAATGGGCTATATCCCGAAATTTTTAATCATCTTAACCCTTTTAAAGAAAAGGCAAAAAAGCGTTTTGATAAAGGCGAGTTTTGGTGGGAGCTGAGAAATTGCGCCTACCATGATTTATTTGAAAAACCCAAAATCATTTTCCCGAATCTTCAAAACACCAACAAGTTTGCCTTTGATGAGGAAGGCGTTTACCTAAATGCTCCGGCAGTTTTCTTGCCTTCAAATGATAAAGCATTATTAGCCGTTCTGAACTCAAAAGTTGTTTGGTATTTTTTAAAGAGCGTTTGCGTAATCAGAAGCGGTGGTTATATAGAAGTAAAACCACAATACTTTGAACAAATTCCAATTCCCGATATTGATGGAAAAACCCAATCAGAATTGACCGAATTAGCAGACAAAGCAATCCAAGAAAAAGCCAATAATCATCAAGCCGATACTGCTGCAATTGAAAACCAAATAGACCAGTTGGTTTACCAACTTTACGGCTTAACCGAAGAAGAAATCAACATCATTGAAAACGCCTAAGCCATTACAGGTCGTAACTCATTTCTATATGACCGCCGCCAATAACATCGTTGCCCTCATAAAAAACAGCCGACTGACCGGGGGCAATGGCATCAACCCACTCATGAAAAACCACGTTCATGCGGTCGGCTTCTTGTTTAATGTAGGCAGGCGCGCCTATGTGGTGTGAGCGGATTTTGGTAATGGTTTCCATACCCGCCAAGGCATCGGGATATTTTACCATATTGATATTGCGCACCCACATGGCGTTTTGTTTTACGTCTTCTTCTTCGCCCAGCACTACGGTGTTGGTTTCGGGAATAATTTTTACTACATAAACAGGTTTGCCTAAGGCAATGCCCAATCCTTTGCGCTGTCCTATGGTAAAAAACGGGTAGCCATCATGCGTACCCAACAGCTCGCCGGTAACCGATACAAATTTACCGCCTTTAACCTTTTGTTCCAAATCGGGCACCCGGCGTTTCAGGAAACCCCGATAGTCGTTATCGGGAATAAAACAAATTTCATAACTTTCCGATTTTTGGGCAAGTTCTGTATAACCCCAGTCCATTGCCATTTGGCGTATTTCGGGTTTTCTGAACCCACCCACCGGAAACATGGTTCGGGCAAGGTTTTGTTGTTGCAATCCCCACAGCACATAAGATTGGTCTTTCAGCTCATCAACGCCTTTATAAATAAGGTATCGCCCGTTTTCATAGCGTTTTTGGGCATAGTGTCCGGTGGCTATAAACTCACAGTCAAGGGCATCGGCGCGGCGGAGCAGGGCAGCCCATTTAATATGTGTATTACACAAAATGCAGGGGTTGGGCGTTCTGCCGGCAATGTATTCTTCCACAAAATTTTCAATAACCCAATCGCCAAATTCCTCGCGTATGTCTATGATAAAATGGTGAAACCCAAAATCAACCGCTACCGAGCGGGCATCGTTAATAGAATCGAGGCTGCAACAACCCGTTTCTTTTTTAGAGCCGCCCGATGTGGCATAATCCCATGTTTTCATGGTAATGCCTATTACCTCATATCCTTGCTCGTGCAGCATGGCAGCGGTAACGGTGCTGTCTATACCACCGCTCATAGCAACCAATACGCGTCCGTGTTTGCTCATTTTTGTATAATTTTATGCAGCCATTACTACAAAAAAAATCGGGTAAAAGTTCGGAACTGGGTAAATAGGCTCATTTTTGGGGCATAAATGTGGTTTGTTGCAGGATTTGGGCAGCCAGATTGGGATAATCGGTAATAATGCCATCAATACCCCGATGAATGAGTTTGAGCATAGTGGGTGTATCGTTTACCGTCCATGCAATAACTTTTATACCTTTTTTGTGAGCATTTCGGATAAGTTTGGCAGAAGCAAGCAGGTAATTGGGCGAGTAAATAGGCGGGCTAAAACCCAGTAGTTGCAGGTTTTTGGTTAAGCTGTTGGCATTGGCAACCAGGTAAGAAAGGGTAATTTGGGGGTATAATTGGTGGTAAGCCTGCAAAATGCGCACGTCAAAAGATTGCACAATAACCCTGTTTTGCACACCGGCAAATTCTATTTGCTGCTGTACCAATTTTACATAATGCTCCGGCGCGGGTTGATAGATGCCATCGCCGGCTTTACCGTTTTCGGTTTTAAGTTCTATATTATAGGTTGGCAGGGGCAGGTTATGGGCAGCAGCATAAGCATCTGCCGCTTGAATTACCTCGCTCAACAGGGGTTTATGTGCTTTTTGGGGCTGCTGTTGCGGAAATTTGGGGTTGCCCCGCAAACCACAGTCGTACTGTTTTACCTGTTCATAAGGCATTTGGTAAATAATGTGTTTGGTAGCCAAATCGGGTGTTAGGGGTGTTCCATCAGGAAAACTGCATATAACAGGGTTAAACCAAGGCTCATGCGAAACCACCACCTGCTCATCTGCGCTGATAACCACATCTAACTCTAAGGTGTAAATGCCCAATTGCTGACTGGTTAAAAACGCCGGCACGGTGTTTTCGGGCGCTAAACCCCGCGCGCCCCTGTGCCCCTGAAAACTGAAATGCGGGGGCAGCGCCACTTCTTTGGCAGTTTGCGCCGCCATAGGCATTAATGATACCAACCATAAATAGGCAGAACGGAAGAATGAGGTCATGGGGAGTGTAGTTTTGATTTGGCGTAATTACAACAGGTAAAAGGTGGAATGGGTTGGCATAGGCATAAATATCAGAACAAGCTAATGCCACATTGTTAAACATAACATTTGGAATTGCCACAAATTTACCCGAAAATTACCTTTTTTTTCAACCAAGTTTACACATTTGCTATGTCTATCAGAGTAGTATCATTTACCGGTAATAAAGCGCAGCAGTATTTACCGCAATTGGCACAGTTGCGCATGACCGTTTTTAGTGAGTTTCCTTATTTATACGAAGGCGCTATGGACTACGAAACCCAATACCTGCAAACCTATACCCAAACACCCGATGCGGTAGTGGTGGTGGCTTTTGACGGAGAGGCGGTAGTGGGTGTATCCACAGCGCTGCCCATGTTGCACGAATCAGACAATGTAAAACAGCCCTTTATACAGGCAGACTACCCCATAACCCGGCTGTTTTATTACGGCGAATCGGTGTTGCTACCCAACTATAGGGGACGGGGCATAGGGAAGGCGTTTTTTGCTCATCGGGAAAAACATGCCCTACATTGGGGCGCAGAAATGGTTTGTTTTTGTGCGGTTATAAGACCCGATGACCACCCGCTCAAACCGGCTGATTATAAGCCGCTACATGGGCTTTGGCAAAAACAGGGGTTTTCCCAACAACCTCACCTTACCTGCCAAATGACATGGAAAGATATAGACCAACCACACGAAACAGATAAAACATTGGTATTCTGGATAAAAAAATGCTGCTATAAACAAAAAACACCACTAAAACTTGGTTAATTGTATTGGGCTAACTTATCTTTAACCAAAATTTAACTTTACTCTCTAAAATAGCAATTATGCAAACGTTTTCGCGTCTTTTCGACATTCCGCATTACCAACTTGCCAAAAGTCCGCTTGAAAAATGTATTGGCAGCAAACCAAACGGCGGCGGCTGGAAGCATTACAGTACCGCCGAGTTTGTGGCATTGTGCAACAAAGTAAGCCTTGGGCTGCTTAAATTAGGGCTGAAACCGGGCGATAAAGTGGCGCTTATTTCCTTTACCAACCGCCCCGAGTGGAACATTATGGATATAGGTATGCAGCAAATTGGGGTCATAAATGTGCCGGTTTACCCTACCATTAGCCCACGAGAGTATGAATACATTTTTAACGATGCGCAGGTAAAATACTGCTTTGTAGATGGCGAAGTGCTGCTGCATAAAGTGCAAAAGGCACAACCCATGATTGAATCGCTCTTAGATATTTATACCTTTAACAAGGTAGAAGGCGCAAAACACTGGGAAACCATTTTTGCCGAAGGCAATATGAGCGAGGTAGAAAGTATAAAAGCCTCCATTAAACCCGATGACATGGCTACCATAATTTACACATCGGGCACTACCGGCAACCCTAAGGGCGTAATGCTCTCCCACAACAATATCGTAAGTAATATCAAGGCTACGCTTCCGCTTATTCCCTTAGAGCCGGGCGACCAAGCGCTGAGCTTTTTACCGCTTTGCCACATTTTTGAACGAATGGTAACTTATGGCTACATGACCATAGGCGTTACCATTACCTATGCCGAAAGTGTAGAAAAATTGGGCGACAACCTGAAAGAGGTAAAACCCGAATTTTTTACCACCGTGCCGCGCCTTTTAGAAAAAGTGTATGAAAAAATTTACAGCACCGGGCACCACCTCACCGGTTTAAAAAAGAAACTCTTTTTTTGGGCGCTCAGCCTTACCGAAAACTACGAATACGACTACCAGCCCGGCTTGCTGGAAGGCATACAGCTTGCCATTGCCGATAAACTTATTTTCAGCAAATGGCGCGAGGCGCTGGGCGGCAAAGTAAAAGGTATTGTTACCGGCGCTGCGGCTTGCCCTACAAAAATGGCAAGGGTGTTTTCGGCAGCGGGCATACCCATTAGAGAAGGCTACGGACTTACCGAAACTTCGCCTGCCATTTCTATCAGTAGGTTTACCAAACACGGCGCACTGCTGGGCACCGTAGGTCCGCCCATTGACAATGTGGAGGTGAAAATTGCCGATGACGGCGAAATTTTAGCCAAAGGACCCAGTATTATGATGGGTTACTACCAAAAACCCGATGCGACCGCTGAGGTAATAGATGCCGATGGATGGTTTCATACCGGTGATATTGGTGAGTTAGTACCCGGTAAACACGGCTTTAAATACCTTAAAATTACCGACCGCAAAAAAGAACTGCTCAAAACATCGGGTGGCAAGTATGTAGCGCCAAACCCCATTGAAACCATGTTTAAACAAGATTTCCTTATTGAACAAATGATGGTGGTAGGCGAAGGCATGAAGTTTGTATCTGCCCTTATTGTGCCCGCTATGCCCTCTTTGATAGAATGGGCTAAAGAACACGGTATTACCACTACCGACAAAGCGGAACTCCTCTCGCACCCCAAAGTGTTAGAAAAATACCAACAAGTGGTGCAAGATTACAATAAAAATTTCAGCCATATTGAACAGGTGAAAAAATTTGTCCTCTTGCCCGATGAGTGGACAATAGACGGCGGCGAACTTACGCCCACCATGAAACTGAAACGCCGCGTAATTCTGCAAAAATATGCCAACTATATTAACCAAATGTACGCCGGCGAACGAAACGATTAGGAAAACAACCGGCATATACATTGCCTTCTGTTTTTGCCTGTTGCCCAATTTTCAGGCAGGCTTGATTTTTTGCTTCTTTTTTATCAAGAAAAAAGGTAGCTTCTTAGGTACTGCCCACCCTGCAAGTTCATGGCGTTTGCAGGCTAAGGGGTAAAATTTAGGGCAGCAATTAGCACATGGATAACGCAGATGCGGCTGATTGTTACCGATTTTTTTAAAACAGTAGCGCTACTTAGTTACTGCCCATCATGCAGTTTTGGGCGATTAGCTGAAACACTACCCTTTTTTAGAAAAACAGCCATACCCAAACAAGCGCTATCCTATAAAACATACGCCCAACAGCAAAACCGTTGGGCGTATGACAGAGTGGGTAGTTTTATGGGAAATTACCCGGCGCTTTGAGCGCTACAGGCTTGGTTTTCGGTAGCCGGGCGCGGAAAGTTAATCCACACATCGTCATCGGGGCGGTCTTTGGGCAGTTGGTTGAGCAGGTTATAGCGGCGCACATCTATCCAGCGATGTCCTTCGCCATAAAGGGAGTAGCGGCGCTGGCGGAGTATTTCGTTGCGCAGGTCATCTTGGGTGGTGCCGCCATTGTAATCGGGCAAACCGGCGGCGCTCCTAACTAAGTTTATGGCAGATACCACATCATTGGGGCGACCAAGCAGATTGCTGGCTTCGGCATAAATAAGTACCAGCTCTTCGTTGCGTATAATAGGAATGGGGTCGGCAAGCGAGCGGTAGCGGAAAAAGTCGTACTTGCTTTGCAGCCCGTCTTGGAAGGCGGTATCGGTGCGTAGTCCTACTTTCCAAATTCTGTGGTCGCCCGCTTCCATATTGGCAATGTAAGAGGGGTGGGCGGCGCGCAGGTTTGCGCCGGCAGCGGAGTTAAGGGGGTAAAACAGCTCATTTAGTTGGTCGCCGCCGGCAGTTGAAAACGGGTGGTAAATACCTTTGTAAAGGGTAGAGCTATCGGCAGAAAGCTCCATAAAAGAGGCGCTAAGGTGGGTAAGGGCGGCATCGGCATTACCTTGGTAAATGGCTACCCGGGCGGCTAAGGCGCGGTTAAATTTCAGAAAACCATCGGGATTACCAAATCCCGAAAACCCCGATGAAAGGCTGAATACAAAACTGTCGCCGGCATTGCTCAACAGGGTTTGTCCTTCGGCAAACAGGGCTTGAATGGCTTGGAGCGATTCATCATAACCCAAAAACGGACCCAAATTATCGGGGTTAGCTACATCTACCCTAATACCGCAACTGTACTGTTGGTTTAATACCAATAGCAATTGGTAAGCCATAACGGTTTTGGCAAAACCAAGATAGCCGTTTTTTTCTTGTTGGGTAAGAGGCTCGGTAGTATTGTTTACCGCATTAATTAAGATGTTGCAGTTGCGCACTATGCGGTAGCGCTCGGCGTAAGAGGCGGTGGTATAAAAAGTATTGTCATCTAAAATAGCAGCGCCTTTACCTAATAAATCGGAGGTAAAACGCGGGTCGGAGCCCGAAAAACGGTACCATTCGCGTCCTAAAACACCTACGCCGTCAAAATAAGTACCCAAACGGTTGCGCATACCGGCTTCTATACCGGTTACCACATTGTTTAGGTCGCCAATAGTGGCATTGCCTTCAATAGCCTCCATACTCGGACCATTAGGGTCAACCTGCTCATCTATTTCGCAGGCGGTATGGGCAAAAAACAGTACTGCCAAAAGGGTAAAGGGCAGTAAACTAAAAAGAGATTGATATATTTTCATGTGCTAAAAATCGTTTAAGAGTGAACCGATAAGGAGGTTTAGAAAGAAACAGACAAATGCCCAAAGAAACGCTTGGCAGATGGGAAAGGCAGTACTTCTACGTTGCTCGAAAAACCATCGGAACCAAAATTAGATACTTCGGGGTCGTAGCTGTTATACTTAAAGAAATTGAGTATATTATTGCCCGAAAATCCTATTTTAAGGTTTTTAATTTTGTTGTCGAACAAGTTGGGGAAATTGTAGTACAATCCTATTTCGCGCAGGCGCACATAAGAGGCGTCT
Organism: Bacteroidetes bacterium UBA2322; assembly: GCA_002345145.1. Lineage (GTDB taxonomy): Bacteria > Bacteroidota > Bacteroidia > Chitinophagales > UBA2359 > UBA2359. The sequence continues at coordinate 11,993 of DDVC01000200.1, read as the reverse complement.
TCTATCCAAGCTTCGGCGGTAGTACCCAGTGAGCTAAGGCGGTAATTACCATTGGTAAGCTCGCCGTTGGGGTCTAAGCCGGTTTCGTCAAAATCGGGGCTGGTTCCGTAAATATCGGTAAGCAGGGTAGAAAGGTTAACGTTATCGCCGCCCTGTTTCCAATGAAACAAAAAGGCAAACTCCAGATTTTTGTAGTTGAGTGAGTTTTGGAACGACATTTGAAAATCGGGCTCTGCATCGCCAAAAACTACCACGCCGTTGGGGCTGATGCCTACAATTTGGGTGGCGCTTTTACCCTCTTCTATACGGAAAGTACCCAGCGTAGCGCCAAAAGCGCCCAAGTTAAAGGCCGGCACATCAAGGCGGGTAATTTCGGAGCGGTTAAGCCATAGGGCAGTACGGCTGTACCAGTTAAAATTGCGGTTTTTAATAGGTTGAAGCGTGAGCCCTACTTCCAAACCTCGGTTTTGTAGGTCGGCGGCATTGGTTACACGGGTGCTGAAACCCGATGAAGTAGGCACGTTTACATTGATGAGCAGGTCTTGAACGCTTTTTATATAATAGGTAACGTCAAGTGCATACCTACCCCTATCAAACCCTAAATCGAAACCGGTTTCTATTTCCGATTGGCGTTCCGGACCCACTTCGTTATTGCCGCGCAGGGTATTGATTAAACTGCCGGCGCTGCCATCAATAATGGTATTACCCAGCGAGGTAAAAGCCGAGCCAAATCGGGCAAAATTACCGGCTTGTCCGTAGGCAACCCGCAGTTTAAGCTGGTTCATCAAATCGGGCAAAAAGCCAAACTCGTGCAGGTTTAGCGCCATAGATGCCTTGGGGTAGTAGTACAGTTTATTTGGGTTGCCATTGTTAGATGATTTATCGCCCCGTATGCCCAAAGTGGCTATCACCTTATCGCTCCAGTTTACCTCTTCCTGCACAAAAAAGCCCATATCGGTTTGGTTACGGCGGGTTTGGTCAACGGCAACAGAGCCGGCTTGGTCAACGTTTTCTTGCGAACCAATTAACTGTGTGGCAGAAACTTGAATGTTGTTGAACCTAAACTCTTCGCGGGTGCCGCCAAACTGGGTGCGGAAACTAATGCCCGATGGCAAAATGTACGAATGAACAAAGAAGCCCGCAAAGTTGGCATTGTTGCTAAGGGCGTTACCTTGTACCGATGCGCCCGATGTGCCGTTTCCGTCTTTTTGGAACTGAAGGGTGCGCGGAAAAATGGCGCGGGTGTTGAGCGTGTAGCGGTCTATACCACCTCTGCCTATAAATTGCAGGCTGGCTTTTTGGGTTTGGTAAATGCGCATGGTAAGGTTAATGCCGCCAATGTATCGGCTAACCGATTCGTTGTTGGTCATTACATCGCGGGTTTGCAAAAAGTTGGCAGCGGTGTAGGGGTTATTGGGGTAGTTGCCGTTTTCATCCGGAAAAAGGTCTGCCCAAGGGGGCGTAGCGGCAAAAGAAACACCCATGGTGGTATTGCTGTTGTCGTTATTAAAAAAGCCCCTGTCTGCCCCCGACATAATATACATGTTGTTAAAGGCAAGACTGATTTTGTCGTTGAGCTTGTGGTCAACGTTTAATCGGAGCGAGAGTTTTTCGTAGCCGGTATTTTTTACAATACCTTCTTCGTTTTTGTAGGTAGTGCCAAAATAGTACTGGGTAGTTTGGTTTCCGCCCGAAAGGCTGAGGTTGGTAGTAGAAAGCAACCCTTTGTTGCCGTAAAGTTCGTCTTCGTAATTGTAGATTTTACCAGCCTCCTGAGCCGCTAAAAATACCGGCACTTCCGATGCGCCAAAACCGGCTTCTACCTTAGCAGCGTCAAACTCTCTCACGCCCAATTTGCGCAGTTGTGAAGCTACGCCTATGGTTTGCGAAAAATTAACCGCATTTTGGCCCGGTTTACCGCGTTTGGTGCTAATGATAACCACGCCGGTGGCAGCCCTTGACCCATAGAGTGCGGCAGCCGAAGCGCCCTTTAAAATTTCGATGCTTTCAATATCATCGGGGTTAAGGTCGGCAAGGCGGTTAGATGGGTTATCTTGGTTAGAAGCGCTGCCGCCTGCCGCCGCCTGCGATACTAAGTTTAACCCTGCCGGCACTGAGGAGTTGTCCATAAATACTCCGTCAATGATGTAGAGGGGTTGGGCATTGCCGTTTATGGAGGTAAGTCCGCGCAGCCTTACGCCAATACCGCCGCCGGGTGCGCCCGAGTTGGCATTAATAACCACGCCGGTAAACTTGCCATACAAGGCGGCATCCATAGTTTGGGGGGCGGTAACGCCGGTAAGTTCCTTAGATGAAATGGTAGATACGGCATTGGCTAAATTGCGCCGTGCTACGGAGGTAGCTAACCCCGATATAACTACTTCTTCTAATCGGGTAACACTTTCTTGTAGGGTTACATCTAACTTGCCGGTGGTGGCAGTTACGTTTTTTTCGGTTACTTCATACCCCACAAACGAAAAAACCAGCATGGCTGATGAACCGGGCGCTTGAAGGGTGTATTTTCCGTCTAAATCGGAAACGGTGCCGATAGTGGTATTTTTTACCCGAACGGTTACCCCTATAATGGGTTCGCCACTTTCATCGGATACGGTACCACTTACCGAAAACTGTGCCATTGCCGGTATGCAGGCAAATAGCATTGCAATAACCAGTATTGCAAAATGGGTAAATGTTTTGTGCATAAACGTTTAATTAGGTTGGTTAATGAATAATAAACTGCGTTTTACGGCTGTAAGGTAAGGTTTTGTTAATTTTGTGATAACAATTGAGTAAAAATAATCTTAGTGAGTTATGAGTTATGAGTTATGAATTATGAGTTATGAGTTGTGAGTTGTGAGTTAGGAGTTATGAATTATGAGTTGTGAGTTAGGAGTTATGAGTTGTGAGTTAAGAGTTATGAGTTGTGAGTTAGGAGTTGTGAGTTAAGAGTTATGAGTTATGAGTTGTGAGTTATGAGTTATGAGTTGTGAGTTAGGAGTTATGAGTTAGGAGTTATGAATTATGAGTTAGGAGTTATGAGTTAGGAGTTAGGAGTTAGCAACTACTACCGACTACCCGATACTATCTACCCGATACTATCTACCAAAATACTATCTACTAAACTACTATCTACCAAAACTACCCACTACTGAATACCACTTTTCACTACCAACAACTCATTTACCGCAACTGCACCACCTGTAAATAATCTATGAGGCAGGTATTTATATTGCCGTTCATGTTTTGGTTATGCGGTTCAAGGCTAAGGGTAATTTGGTGAGTGCCGGCGTTTAGCCACAGGGTAAGCGGGTTGCTCTCGCCCCAATTAGACCACTCTTCAAAACCGAGTTGCGGAAATACTATGGCGCGCCCTTCGGGTAAGTGGTTGGGTATAAAGAGGGTTCGTATGGCGCATTTGTTATCGGTATTTACCGGACCGCTGCCGTTGCTGTATATAAACGACAGCCGATATTGCCCGTCTTTATACACCGTTAGCGGAATGGTTATTTGGGTGTTTAGTGTTGTACTCAGTTGGGCTACGCCACTGCCCGAAAACCCAAAACAAGGCAGGGTGGCAGGAGGAGCAAAGTTTTCGGCTTCTATGCGCTCTACAAAGGCGGGGTTGAATACCTGAAAGGGTTTACTTAAAAAAGAACCTATGCCGTTTGGCGCAAGCGCCTGCACCTGAAACTGTGCGTAAAAAGCCGGCGGCGGAAAATCAAACTGCGTTTGGGTGGTAGTATGAAGTTGTTTACCGTTTTGGTAAACTGTATATTGCACCGCATCGGGTAAGGGTTGCCAGCTTAGGCGGGTTTGGGCAGATAGCTGTACTTCGGGCACATCGGGCGAAAAAAGGTTTTGTGTAAGGTTAAACAGTTGCGGTTCCGGTTCGGTGTTAGCCAGTTCAATTACTATGTTTATAACACCCGATGCGTTAGCCGGCACAAACGCCTTGCCCGATGGTTTTCCGTTTATGGTGCATTGTTTTATTTTATTGCCATAACCTTTAAGCGTAACATTAAGGGTGGCATTTTGGTAGGTAAAATTGGTAAGGGTTTTAGTTCCTTTGTAGGGTTTGGGCACAAACGGGGCAAAGGTTAAGCCATCGGGCGCAAAGTGCATACCGTAAAAAATGCGGTAAACGGTAGCCAAATTACCCGCTACGCTCCACAGTTGGCGGTCGGAGTTAATTTCGGTGCCTTTAAAATCGCCGGCATCGGCGGTCATATTTTCTTTGTTGGTAACAAAAAGAGCGGCTTGCCGATAAATGGTAGCCAAACCATGCTCAACGGCGGCGATATTGCCGGTTTTGGCGGCTGCCCAGGTAAAATAGGCTTGCACAAAGGGCCAAATGCCGTTGTTGTGATAAGGCGGAATGCCCGAAATTTGCGGGTAAAAACAGGGTGCGCCAAAGGGTAAAACAGGCGTATGGCTTACCACCTGCCGGGCGCGCTCTGTATTGGCAATATCAAATAACACACAAAGCGCTTCGCCAAGGGTTTCGCTTCGGGGCGACAAAACGGGGTAATCAGCGCCATAGAGGTATTGTCCGTAATACTGCCGGTCGTTGAGCCAAAGGTGTTTGTTTATACTGTCTGCCAAATGCCGGGCAAGTGTGCCGTAGCCGCTATCGGGCAGGCTGAGGGCTTTTTCCATTTGGGCAATAATGCGGTAGGTTTGGTAGTGTACGGCATTGGTGCCAAGGTTTTGAGAGCGGTAAATGTCAACTGGGTTCATCCATCGGGGGTACGATTGTTTTCGCCAGTCTAAAAAAGACGATTCACCCATAAGCAAACCGGTTTGCAGGTCTAACAGGGTTTTACGGTCGTCATCGGCGCTGTTTTTGATAATGGCATAAGCGGTTTGCAGCCATTGCTTATCGTTGGTAGCTAAAAAAACTTCCCATGCAGCCAGCGCCCAGGTCATGCGGTCGGACGAAACAGGCCAGGAGCCGCCGGTGCCGGTATCCTGAATAATGCGGTTATTGGCTACCTTATGCAGCAGGCTTTTTTTAGCCACATCGGGCTGTAAAAAAGCCAAAGAGAGCAAAATGCTGTAACTAATGTCGCGCGTCCAAACGCCGTCCCATTTTTCGCCTGCCATAAAAGCGCCATCGGTGCGAATGTTGAGCAACATTTCTTCTAAGGAAAGGTTGTAAAGTGCATCGAGCAATGGAATGCCGGACGAAAAAGCAGGTAAGCCCGATAAATTGCGGCTCAACTGCCATTGGTTGGCGGTAAAATTATCGGGGTTATGGGCATTTAGGGTAAGGGTGAGGTGGTAAATGCCATCGGCATCGGGGTCTTTCAGTTCAAACTGTGGGCGGGCGGGCAGGTTTTCAAAATCCCAGCCTAAGGGGTCGGAGCCGCCGGCTATGTAAACGCCTTTAAAATCGGCTTTGGCAATTTTTTCGCCGTTAAAAGCGGTGTAAAAACCCTGCGTATTAAACTGCTGCCATACGTGGCGCATATCTAACTGCAAAGTTAGCTGCGTATTGGGTTCTAAAAACGGGTTGTTATGGGGCACGGCGGGCATACCGGCATCGGGCTTACCAAACTCCAATAACCCGCTTGTTGCCTTTCCTTCGGCATTGGGCAACAGTACTAAGTGGTGATTTACCCCATACGGCAGCTCGTTATCTTTTCCGTTTATGCTAAACTTAAAAGCAATAAGCCTGCTGTATCTGCTGTTTGCCGGGCTTTGGTAGTTTGACGTAATTTGTTGGGCATTTTGGGCTTTGGCGGTGTATTTGCCCTGTACCACCTTACTGGGGTAAACCGAAAAGGCTTGGCTATGGTACAAGGCTTTGGGTGGCTCATTCATAGACAAAAATGGCAAAAGGAGTGTGATGATGAAAGCCGGAATTTTCCGGTTTTGAGTTTTTAACAGGTGCGAAAGGAGTATTTTGGTAAAACGTATTTTCATGCAGCAAGAAAGGTGAAAAGGTGGTAAAAAATGCCCGATGCTAATGACCCAAGCATACGGGCAAAGATATGGTTTTATAGTTAGTAAACCAATGCAGTAAGGAAAGGTAGCGGTAAACTGCTGCCCTGCTCACAAAATTTGCCTATTTTTACCGCAACATACGGCTTCACCAAGCCACTTGTTCTTTAAACAGCATTGTTTAATTAAATTGTATTGCAATTATGCTCCCCCCAATTGTATCTATTTCCACCCTACCCCCTACCCTGCCCAACTCTACCGAGCCCGAACTGTTTGAAATGATAGCTAAGGGCAACGATGTTTTGATAGAACGCATTGTTTCTAACGGACATACTACGCCCGATGGTTTTTGGTACGAACAAGAAACCGATGAGTGGGTAATGTTGCTGCAAGGCACCGCTACCCTGCTTTTTGACCATAACGAGGGCGAAACGCTTGCCCTCATGGCAGGGCAAGCCATGCTTATACCCGCCCGGCGCAGGCATAGGGTGGTTTTTACCTCGTCTGCCCCGCCTTGTATTTGGCTGGCAGTTCATGGCAAGCTGAGTGAAGGGTAGCGTGAGGGTAAATTATACTAATGAACGCGTGGTTGGAAGTAAAATAAATGCCCGATAGGGGTATAGCCTGTGTGTGGTTTAGATGACTTGATAAATGGGCAACAGATTACGGTGCGCTGCACCTGATAATAAACAAGGTACGCATCTGTGCTACCAAGATTACGAGGCGCTGCCCCTTGTGTGTTACTGCCCCCTAAAATGCGCTTTTGGGGTTTTACATAGGTGCAGCCTACCAAAATATGGGTAGCAACCGGTAAAAGAAAAGTGTCCATTTTTCATTTTACGACGTCCATTTTTCATTTTACGACATCGTAATCTCCGTGAAGGACATCGTAATTGCCG
>DDVC01000200.1:4651-4810 GCA_002345145.1 Bacteroidetes bacterium UBA2322 | reverse complement strand
ATTGCCGTGAAGGACATCGTAATCGCCGTGAAGGACATCGTAATTGCCGTGAAGGACATCGTAATTGCCGTGAAGGACATCGTAATCTCCGTGACGGACATCGTAATCTCCGTGACGGACATCGTAATCTCCGTGACGGACATCGTAATTGCCGTGAAG
>DDVC01000200.1:0-4397 GCA_002345145.1 Bacteroidetes bacterium UBA2322 | reverse complement strand
GGACATCGTAATTGCCGTGAAGGATGTCTGTTTGGCGCTACCAAGATTACGGGGCGCTGTCCCCTGCCCTTGTATGTTACCTATCAACGCCCATAAATTGGCGCACTTATTTTGCAAAGGCACTGCGCATAATATATTACCCCATTTGTTTGAAAGCCTTTTGCGGTAAACCTTTGCGTGCGCTGATAACTCCAACCCACGTTGAGGAGTTTAATTATCCTTCCATTTGCTTTTTAATGGCAATCTCTTTCATGGCTTGGCGCTGCCGTAGGGCTTCATAAATACAAATGCCGGCAGATACTGATACATTGAGCGAGTTAACCTGACCAAACATGGGTATAATGGCATGGGCATGTGCTGCCTGCAACCATATTTGGGATAATCCGTATGCTTCTGAACCAAATAACAACGCACACGGGTTATGTAGTGGCAGGGTTTGATAGTTTACCGCCTGCGGGGTTAGTGCGGCAGCATAAACAGCCAAATGTAAACTGCGCAAAAAAGCAATGGCATCGGCGGCGCTGCAAACGGCAATGGGGCAGGTAAAAACAGCGCCCAAACTTGCCCTAATTACATTGGGGTTATACACATCGGTTTGTGGGTTGCAAACCAGCAGCGCATCTATGGCGGCGGCATCGGCGGTGCGCAAAATGGCTCCCAAGTTGCCGGGTTTTTCTACATTATCTATAACTACCACTAATGGGTTGGCGCTAAGGGTTAGCCGGTTGGGCAGCAGCGGTTTAGTGGCAGCAATGGCAATGGCATTAGGTATATGTTTGCGGTAGGCTAATTTTTCAAAAACAGGAGCGCTTGTTTCTATAAGCTCAGTATTTTGCAAAAACGGTTCAATGGGTTGCAGGCGCTGTGGTTGGGTATATTGTGGGCAGTAGAGCAGTGTTTGCATGTTATAACCGGCTTTGCAGGCAAGTTCTATTTCGCGGAGTCCTTCTATGGTAAACAAACCGGTTTGCTTGCGCTCGTGTGCGGTTTCAAGGGCGGTTATTTGTTTTACCAACGGATTGCTAAGGCTGGAAATTTGCTTTATCATATCGGTTTTTTTTAGCTTAAAGAGATAGTACAACGCAGTCAATCGCTATTCGTTGTCCGATGATTCTTCATCTGTTTAAAAAGTTTACCGCCTGCTCTGTTTGCATCGGCTCGGTAAAGGGAGCGTTTGGCAAATAGCTATGGCAAAGATAACACCTTTAGTCTAAAAACTGCCGGTAATTATTTAAGGTTTTTGGGCAACCAATACCCAGTAGTCAAAAATTAGTTCGCGCTTTAAGCAAGTGGTGGAGCATAAGCTTAACCCGTTTTGCAGCAACATGTTTTGGTAGGCTTGCAGGGTAAACTGGTGCGGGTGCAGGGCATCGGCAGGAAACATGCGAAAAATTTTTTGTAACAGGGCATATTTATGGGCATCTATGCTTATAACCAAGTATCCGCCGGGTTTTAGCGCTTCAACCAGCCGGTTTAGGGCTGTTTCTATATGGGCAACATGGTTAATGGCATTTAGGCAAAAAACTATATCGTAGCTGTTTAATGCTGCAAACGTTTCTATTGGTTGGGCTATAAACAGCACATTGGGGTAAAACTGTGGGTTAAAGTGCGGCAGGTGTTGCTCATACTGTAGCAAAAGCGGGTCTAATGCAGTAACCCGGTTATTAGGAAAAATGGTAAAAATACCCGCCGGACCACAACCGGCATCTAACAGGCAGGCTTGCGGCGAAACTTCCATTGGCAGATTGATAGTAGCCAAAAACCGATGCCAATAGTTTTTTTTCCAGATTAGGTATTGGTCTTTATCTTTACCCGAAAGGTAGTTTTTCCACCATTTAAGCTCTAACCATTGAGCAAAACGCCATTTAGCGGAATAGGTAGCAGGCAAGGTAAAAGGAGTTTAAACAAGGCTTTATTGTACTGCGCCGGTGCGGAGCATATCTAAATATGCCTTGCGGAGTTCAGCTTCGTCAACGGGTTTGAGGTAAGTTTCGCCGGTTTTTTTCAAAATTACCAATCCTTCGGCTACGCTGCGGCTTCTAAAAAAGTAATTATTGCCGGTAGTAAGGCGTTGTACTATGGCGTACTCTGTGCCTTGGTAATCCCATTTTTTACCATAAAAAAACTTGTTGCCTAATCCATACACACCACCCACATAAGTAACTCCGCCCACTGTTACGTCTTTTATATTAGCGCTGCTCAGTAGTTTAAAGTCTTTGCCGTCATAAAAATGCACATAAGCAGAGGTAGATTCAATATACTCATTGCGCATATCAAGGGGCTGAATATAGCCGTAGCCTTGTAGGGTTTGCCTGCTTTTGAGTGTTATGGTCATTTCGTCCCATTTTAGGGAGCGCATAGGGTTTGGGTCGTTAAATAAATCAACCAAGTAAACAATTACCCTAAAATCTTGGGTTTCATAGCGGTTGGTAATTTTAGCCGATTCCATAAAATAAGGGTGGTCGCTCATAAACATTTCTACATCGGCAAGTTTTCTTACCAATTTGTAGCCATAGTCTTGCCTTGAAGCAATAAAAACATAGTCGGTAAGATATTCATAAGTTTCGTCCACTACTCGGGAGTTGTCATAAAGTTCAACCGTACCGGTGCGCACTTTTCGGTAAAGGTCGCGGTATTTGTCAATCCAGACAAACTCGGTCGAGTCTAATCGGGCGGTAATGCCTTTTTCGGCTCCGGCAAGGGTTAGCTTGTCTATCATAGATAAGGCAACCGTTTTTTGAACTTTTGAGCCTTGTTCTATAAAAACAAAAATGGGAACTTCGGCAGATTTGGGTTGTATATACTTAAATTGCCCTTCAATGATAAGCCCGCTTTTGAGCAATGCTTTACCCTCGTGAAAATCGAACTTTATTTTAGCCGGTTTAACCGATTGCCTTTTAGGTTTCACCATTCCCGAAACACCCACATCAGCGCCTGCGGGCTGGGCGTTCAGGTTTTGCAAAACTACCAATAACAATAACGCAACAATATAAAAGCGCATGAAGAGCCTGTTTAGGTATGAACAACGCATAATTGGTGCAAAGTTATTGCTTTTAGGTCAATACTTTGTTAAAAAAATGCCGCTCCAATTAATAAGGCAGCCGTAAAGGTAAATTTACGGTAAAGTAGTGTAAGGTTGGCATTAAAATAAACGCCCGATAGAGGGGTAAAACCTGTGTGTGGTTTATGATAAACCGGGCAACAAGATTACGGTGCGCTGCACCTACTCGTAACATGTACGCATCTGTTTTACCAAGATTACGGGGCGCTGCCCCTTGCTGTTGTATGTTAAGTACTTGTGCATAAATAGTTTGGATTAAGTTGTATCTTTGCGTCATTATGAGAATAAATACACCGGTTCTGGATAGGGAGGCAAAAGCTGCCTTAGAAAAAGGCTATAAAACAGGCGCGAGTCATACGTTTCGGCAGCGTTGTCAAGTCATCTTATTGAAAAGTGAGGGACGGGACTCAAAACAGGTAGGAGGAATAGTGAAGATGTGCGAAATGACGGTGAATAACTGGGTCAACCGCTATAAACAAGAAGGAATTGCTGGTCTCAAGACGAAAGCGGGTCGTGGTCGGAAGCCACTTTTGACGATAGCTACTGATTCGGAGAGAGTCAAAGCGGCTGTGGAGGCAAACCGCCAGAGTTTAAGGCGTGCGACGGAAGCGTTTAAAGCCGAAAGTAATCAAACGCTATCCCATGACACGCTGCGACGTTTTTTAAAAAGCTTGGTGGACGATACAAACGAATAAGAAAAAGTTGTAAAGGGCAACCTGCCCCTGAAATTTATGCTGACCGGACTGAACGTCTTGCGGCAGCCGAGTGCTTGGCAGGACAAGGACAGATTGATTTGTATTATGGCGACGAGAGTCAGTTCAGTAGTGAAGGTTATGTGCCTTATGGTTGGCAATTTCCGGAAGAGAAGGTTTGTGTATTAGTAGAAAAAGGCTTTAAAATCAACGCTTTAGGGCTGATTAGTCGCCAAAACGCCTGTCATTGGGCAACGACAGACCAAAACATAGATAGTCAATTTATCAGGTCATTTTTAGATAATTTATCCCTCAATATTCGTAAAGAAACGGTGGTAGTTTTAGATAATGCGAGAGTGCATGCTGCCAAAATCATTCAGGAGTGTATTCCTACATGGCAGCATCGCGGACTGTTTATCTTATTGCTACCACCCTATTCACCGCATCTTAATATTGCCGAAACATTATGGCGAAAACTCAAAAAGGAATGGATTAACCCGCAAGATTATCGCACAAAAGACTCGCTTGGTTATGCGGTCAATAGATGTATGGCTAACATCGGTCAAGAAATTGTCATTAAATTCTCGCCCTTTAATCTAAACTAATTTCATTGAAGTACTTACCACCATTAGTTTTTTGCTTAC
>DDVC01000214.1:19743-24193 GCA_002345145.1 Bacteroidetes bacterium UBA2322 | reverse complement strand
GAGTAATTGTTGGGAAAGTTTTGGTTTAGACCAATTAAGGCAAAACCGCCATCGGCAGTTTGGATTACATCTGTTGGACTGCTATTCTTTGTGCCCGCTATGTAATTTTGAAGCCAAATAATTTCGCCGTCTAAACTAATTTTCACTAAACCATAGCTGTATTCAACTGTGGCAAAACTATAGTAAAGTATGGAAGAAATGACAAAATCATCGCCAGCCTTATAATGCGTTCGTGCATATTGAAAGCTAATATCCCCCTCGCCCCATTTTCTAACCCACACACTATCGCCACAAGTATTGATGCGCACAAAAAACATTTGACGGTATCCTAAGTCTGCATTTAAGCCTGTACCTCCGGCAATATAATCACCATTGTCTAATAGTACGATTGAACCAAATAACTCAATCTGTTCATTGTTGCCATATAAAATACCCGGCACACAATTGTCTTGTGCAAAAACCGGCAATTTAAACCAACCCAGAAAAATGAGTAAGGCAATAATTTTCTTCATGGGGTTAGACTATTGAGTGATGAGCAATTTGGCATAAAGGCTTTTACCCGATGTTAATTGCAAAGACACTATATATATGCCTTGCTTTAGGTTTTCGGGCAGGGTAAGCGTAGGATAATTATTATAGCTGTAGCTTGCTACTTTTTGCCCATGTAAGTTAAAAAGAGTTGCTTTTTCCCACAATAAGCCCTGCGCTATGTTAATATAGGTAGTGGCAGGGTTGGGAAAAACCCACAATGTATTTTGAGAATTATCTGTATAATCATTTCGCTTGTATTGCCCAATAGGCTGCGGATTACGGCGGCAAGTTTGTAGGCGCATCATAGCCAATAAAGACTGTGCATAGGTAGCAGCAGCACCACTGCTATTGGCTAAGATTTCTATATCTGTAAACTCCTGCGGCAGCAGACTGTATATGTTTCGGTTATCTACAATAACATCATGCAGCAGTTTGTAATACTCTTTTAGTTGCGGATGTAAGGTTGTATCGGTTTGCACTAAAAGATTATAGGGTTGAATATGGGCAGTATCAGATAAGTGTACATATGCGCTAAATAACATGCGGTGTGCCTGCCGGGTATCTATGGCGGTTAAAAATTGGGTAGCCTGTAAGCCGGTAGTGTCTTGCTGAAGCAGGTATTGGGTGGCTTGGGCGGTTCGGGCAGACAAATCTATCTCATTAAGGGCATTGTTTTTGATATAGTCGGCAAGTGCATCACCCAAATCGGTACCTACTGAAAAACCATTCAAATTGGGTAAGGCAGGGCAGGTATTGGTGTCGGCTTCGAGAAGTTCACATTCATCAATCATTATTAGTGTGGCATTGCCTGCTTTTTGCGGCACAGTTTCTGCCGGGGTGCCACCGGCATAATACCTAAATGCTACCGGCGTAGCAGCATAAATATGCTTTTGGTCGGGTATTTCATCGTAGAACAAATTACCTGCTGTTTTTCCGAGTAAACAAGCAGTACCTTGATTACCTAATAAAGCCGGTTCGAGGGTGCCGGTAGTGATGTTGGTAATATACCATGGGTAACGCTTTTCATTGTCAAGGCTTGGTGCAAACTGGCTAAACTGGTTGCATTTCAGTTGCAGGTGGCTGTTGTTGCCTTCTATGGTAAGCCCTTGGTATAGGCGGGTGAAATCATTTTCAAAAATACGGCTGCCACTTTCGCCGCTGCTGTGCGCAATAATGCCGTATCCGTTCTCTTCGGGTAGTTCTATTTCGTTTGGGTTGTCGCTTTGGAATATATTACCGGCAACGGTATAGTTAGTGGAATGTTGAAAAAACACATGTTTTCCGTTCCAGTAGGGTTGGCTGCTGTAAAATCGGGATTCAGATATTTGGTCTAAATTGGTGCCATTGCCCACAAATCCGTATTCATTATCAATAAAATGGGTTCGCCAAATGGTAGCTCGGCTTGCCCACTGCCAGGGGGCGTAGGTATCAATGGCTTTGTAGTAACCTTGTATTTCGGATTTTTTGCTAAGGGCATCGGGGGCGGGCGGGGTGGGCGTGATGCCGTAGGGTTTACCCACATAAAAATCGGCTAAATAGCCTAAAATAGCTATTCCTCTTTGGGTGTAATCATTATTGGCAATACGATTGATGAAGGTGCAGTCTTTAAACTGCACATTTCTACTGCCTATTAACAATGCCTGTGCATAAGCAAAAATGCCTTCGTTGGCGGTGTCGGCATCGTAGCCTTTAATGAGTTTGGTTTGTTCAAACAGGCAATTGTGAAAATAACTTGCCGAGGGCGGCTGGTACCAACCTATTTGTACGCTAAAATAATTGTTTCGGAAGGTAGTACTGTATGCCCGTATAATACCGCCGCCGGAATTGGACAAAAAATTGAGTTGTAATGCCCTTACGCCAATGCGGGCATTTTCTATAATGCTGTGGTTGAGTTGTAATACACCCTGATTGGATTCGGGTGATTGAGGTAATGCTTTATTACCTTCTATGGTGATGCCGTTCCACATGTTATGACATGCATGAGCGGTAAGGGTGGAGTGATTAACAATAACCTTAGCGCCCGGTTCTATGATTATGCCCGATGGAGTGCCGGTAATGAGTTCGTCTGCAAAATAAAGTATGCTTTTAGTGATAACCAATTTAGCGCCGTTGGTAACTCTTACTATGCCTCTTATATTTTTGATTTCCTCTGTCCATTCGGTATCGGTGGTAATGTTGGCGTCTGAATTTATGTCATAATGCTGCTGGCACCGGCAGTCGTTGCACTCGCCATGCAACCATATTGGGATTACTTTACTTTCTTCGAGTAGGTTGTTTTCAAGCCAGTAATCATCTTCCTTAATGATGTTGTAGTTGCCGTAAATTTGGTTGGGATAATAGATAAGCGTAGCGCCTTCTTTTACTATAAAGGTAACGCCATAAAGATACACACATGGCTGAATGGTGAGTTGGCTGCCGGCTTTAAGAATATATACGGATGGTTTGGTAGATACGGTGGTTCCGTTGTCAAAGGTATAAGTGCGGTCGGGCAGGTCGGTATCGGTAGGCAGGTATCGGGGGTCTAAGTTTTCCACTTCGGGGCATTGCCCTGCTGTGGGAAGCTCGTCTATTTTGGGGGGCAATCCGCGCACAGTAGCAAAAGTATAACCGCCGGGAAAAATGAGGTTGTCGGCTTCAATTTCTACTTCTTCGGGGTTGTAGAAGATTCGCTCGCGTGGGTTAACTTGGGTAATATCGTAGTTTTTGTCCACAATATAGGTGTGTTTAATGCCGGGTTGTTTGGTTAAAATGCCTGTAGGGGGGGCGGCTGCAATTTCGGTGTATCCTGCCGGCACAGTTGCTTTTTCATTTCCTTTTATATAAAAACCGGGCAAGGCATAGGGAGCCGGATGCAGATAATTGTACGGATTTAACATTGCTTCAGCTTCGGTTTGAGGGTAAATACAGTTTTCTATAACGCTGCTTGCCATTCCTTCGCAGGCAGCATTGCTTAGGGCTGCCAGGGTTTTATCATGAGGGAAGTAGTTTATGTATGCAAAATCGGTAGCAGATGGGGTAAACTCAAAAAAAGGCTGAATGGCAATGTCATATACTTGATTGCCTGCCGGCAAGAACGGTTGTGCTTCGGAGGCATTTTCATTTAAATAAGGGTAGTAGCGCAAGCGCCCTCTGGTATTATCTACAATTACCGGCAAAGAAACCAATACAGACTCGTTATTACTTAAAGAATAACTCTGATCAGGGTCGCAAAACAGGTTATTCGTATGCCTAAAAATGGTATGCGGTATTTTAGCGTCTTCGTCTGCCGGATTGTTAGTCCTATCTATAAATTTTACGGAGGAGAGTACTTGGAGGTTTGCATTCACATTGTGATTGTACTCGTTGCTTATGGTTAAAATTCTTGCAGTGTTTGGCGGTAAGGCATCGGTTCTGCTCAGGTTGGGGGTAAAGGGAAATGAAAGCAACTCAGTGTGCTGAAGAATATATAATTGGGCGTTGGGTTGGGTATTGGGTGTACTCAAACAATTTGGAGGATTGGCGCTTTGTACTAACACACTATTTGGGCTGCTCCAGTGCATGGGTGGAAATAACACATAAGCGCCGGTATAAGGGGTAGCTCTGCCCGTGCAGTCATAAGAGCCCATGTTTATGCCTGTAGGGTCTTCTGCACCTTCCAAATCTTCATACACATTGTAGCTATACGGGTAGGCGCTGCACAGGTTTTGCCCCATTAACACATTACCCCCCCCATATATGTAGGGCAAGGAGTAGGTATAACAGGAGGATTTTGGGGGTTGCTTCGGTTGCTTGCGGGGAGGCAAACAATGGCAAAAATGGGAAGAAAATCATTTTCTTCATAATTCAGAAATTTATGGGGGGGTGAAAAATAACAATAATACCCTTTGTTTAAAATTGTGTTCCCATTGCGGGGCAATGTTAAGCATCTTTTTTCAATTTT
>DDVC01000214.1:0-19494 GCA_002345145.1 Bacteroidetes bacterium UBA2322 | reverse complement strand
TATTTTTTATTTTTTGTGGGGGGGAGGTGTTTTGGGGTGCAATGGGTTTGCCAAGTGCGCGGGTACTTTGGGGTAAAAAATAAAATCTACTTATTGTGTAAGCACAAACAAGCGCCCAACAAATAGGCTGTGGGCACGAAAAAAATGGTTCTAAAATGCGCTAAAAAAACCCAATCGGCATGGCTGTACTGTTTGCAATAGGGGCATAAAAGTATTTAGGCACAAAAATTGATTGTTTTCAGATGATTGAGCCGTAATTTTGCGTTAAAATGCTTTACCTGTTGCCTTTCTGCCCAATAGCAAGTTGTGTTCGGCTGTTTCAAAGTGGTCAAGCAATGCCCTTACCTATTAAATATCGCCTAATAAATTCATGAAAAAATTAGCCCTTTTGCTGATACTGGCGTTTTACAGCGCTTATCTCAGCGCCCAATGCAGCATAACCCTTGGCGGGCAAAATCCGCCGTTTTTTATTTGCCTGTCGCAGTTGCCCTTGCAACTTGCCGGCTCGCCGCCGGGCGGGGTGTTTTCGCCCTCGGCGGGGGTTATAGGCGCTACTTTTAACCCCATTAGTCCGGGTTCGTATCCGGTTACTTATACTACTCCTACCGGAAGCGCCTGCACCCAAATTGTAATAGTAAGCGCTCCCAGCCAAACGGCGCAAATACTGCAACCCGCTACTGCCTTTTTTTGTCAAAACGGCGCTCCCGTGCCGTTGGTGGGCAACTTGGGCGCTAACCCTGCCGCTACGTTTGTGGTAAACGGCACACCAACCAATACCTTTGACCCTGCGGTGTGGGGCGCCGGGGTGCATCAAATTCAATACGCCTACATTGACCCCGCCAATGGCTGTGTAAGCGCCGATAACCTGATAGTAAACGTGTTGCCTACGCCCGATATGGCTTTTACCGGCTTACAAAACCAGTACTGCCTTACCGATGAACCCTCGGCGCTGGTGGCAACCAATTTTGCACCCGGGCAAAGCACGTTTTCGGGAACCGGCGTAACGGCTTTGGGCACTTTTGACCCCGCATTAGCCGGTCCGGGTATGCACCAAATAACCCACTCCTATACCGATTTTTCGGGCATCTGCTCCAATTCGCTCACCGTATCGGTAGAAGTGTCAGACATTAACATTACGCCCGATTTTTCTTCTCTTGGCAGCATTTGCAATTTTAGCGCCACCGATACCTTAATATATAGCGGCACACCCATACCGGCTGCCCTTTCGCCGGCGTTTAACTGGCTGCTCCTGCCCGATGGCAATATTACCTACAACGGCGGCGATACCATAGTGGTAAACTGGGCTACCCAAGGCAGTAAAAACGTTACCCTCACTATTGCCGGTGTACCCTGCTTAAACCAACCGGTGAGCAAAACCCTTGAAGTTAGCGCCCTTAATGTATCGTTTACCCGCCTTAACCCCGCCGCTTGCATAGGGCAAAACGACACCCTTATTTATACCGGCGCTGCCCTGCCCGCCGGCGCTATCCTCAACTGGACAGTTGCCGATGGTAATATCCTTACTGCCGATAATGCCTCAGCAGTTATTCAATGGAACACATCGGGCAGTAAAACCGTCAGCCTCAGCATATCGGGCTTGCCTTGTTCTATTCCGCCTGTTTCGCAAACCATTGATGTGGGGGCAGTATTGGTAACTACCATTCCCAATCAAACCTTAGAAAAAGGGCAGGAAATTACCCTTGCCACCACCGCCACCGGCAACGGCAGTTTAACCTACCTGTGGAGCCAAGCCGCTACCCTCTCCTGCTCCAATTGCGATAGCCCCATTGCCCTGCCACAGCAAACCACTACTTATGCAGTAACGGCTACCGACCAACTGGGCTGTACCGGCACAGCACAGGTTACCATTACCGTTATTGACGACCGAAACATTTTTGTACCCAACATTTTTACCCCCAACGGCGATGGCAGAAACGACCAACTTTTTGTTTTAGGCAACGGTATTGATGTGATGGAGTGGACAATTTACGACCGCTGGGGCGGCAAGGTTTATTACGCTACCAACCTAAACGATGGCTGGGACGGCACCCTCAATGGCGAAGCCCTTAACTCGGGTGTTTTTGTTTATACGCTGCAAGTTACTTTTTTTGATGGTCAAACCCGATTGTTTACCGGCAATGTAACGCTGGCAAGGTAGCCTACTCTGCCCGATGATTAACTGCATCGGGGTATTTGCCGCCTTAACCGTTTTGATACTCCCCAAACTTCTTTTATATCCCGATTTTTTACACACATGAAAACAACCCGTTTCCTATATTTTTTACTGCTTTGCTGCTGTGTCGCCCTGCAAACGCCCATACACGCCCAAGACGTGCATTTTTCGCAAAACTACGCCACACCCCTGCTCATAAACCCCGCCATGACCGGGTTAATTAACGGCGACCTGCGTGTATCGGCTATTTACCGAAACCAGTGGGCATCGGTTATGCCTCGCACTTCTTTTCAAACCATTAGCGCATCGGCAGATATGGCGTTTCCCGGGTTTATGGAAAACGACCGCCTCAGCGCCGGATTGGTGGTGTATAACGACCGCGCCGGCGACCTTAACTGGACAACCAACTATGCCGATGCTGCCTTTGCCTACAACCTTGCCCTTGCGCCGCAGTCGTTTTTATCATTGGGCGTACAAGGCGGCATAAACCAGCGTTATTTTGACCTCACTAATGCCCAGTTTGGCGACCAAGCAGACGGCAACGGCTTTAACCCTGCTATTCCTACCAACGATTTTCTTGAAGCCCAAAACCGGCTGAGGTTGCACATAGGCGGCGGAGCGCTGTTTTTTCATGCCCTCAGCGCCCGAAAAAATGTGTTTGTGGGCGCTGCCATGTACCACCTAAATAAACCCAACATAGCGGTAACCGATGCCGAAGACCGGTTTAAAAACAAACTATCTGCCCAGGCGGGCGGCAGCATACCCATTGCCAAAAAATGGGATTTGCTGCCCAGCATTTACTTTATTTGGCAAGGCGCACAGTTTAAAACCGATGTAGGCAGTTTTGCCCGATACATTTTTGCCACCAACCGCTATACCGGTTACGATAAAGCCTTAAATATGGGCGTTTGGCTGCGGGCTGCCGCCAATGTAAACAACCCTGTGGGGTTAAATACCTTAGTGCTTGCCACAAAAATAGATTATGAGCAGTTTAGCCTTGGCATTAGTTATGACATTACGCTGTTTACCCCACTCATGAACGCCAACAACGGCAGAGGCGGACCCGAAATTACCCTTATTTACACCGGCAGGGTGCGCCCTGTTAAGCCGGGCGCTATACAGTGCCCAAGGTTTTAGCAGTGAAGCAGCCAATTAATGCCCTTTTGTTACCCCATTGATTTCAACCTAACTTGCCAATTAAACCTATGGTTAGCCATAGGGTAACATTTTTGCACAAACATAACCAACCGTTACAAAACAGACATTAAATAAGCCACACCGGTGTAGCGTGCCAAATATAAACGCAAAAGCCGGCTGCAAGAGGCTTTAACCACCTTGTGCCGTGTTTGAGGCGTGGGTTTATTGTTTTTGCCTATATTAACCGATTTTTTGAGGTTGTTATTCATCATGGCAGTATGCAGCCGGCTAATGTTGGCATCGGCTACCCATGCCAGCACTTCGGTAGTCCATTTTTGCGAAACGGCGTGCAGGTTATAACTGCTCACCACCGAAATAGTATCATCTATTACGGCAGCTTTGGTATGCAGGGTATTGGGACCTTGGTATTCCCAAATATCGATACCCATGCGGATGAGTTTTTTGCGCTTTATGAGGTAGGCTGCCTGCGCAATCATAACATCATTGGTAGCTGCCGAGTTGGTGAGTATGCGTATAGAAACCCCGCGCCGAAGGGCTTTTTTTAAAGCGCGGTTCATTTTTAGAGTGGGTATTACATAGGCATTTTCTATAATTACACTTTGCCGGGCGTTGTTAATCAGATGTAATAAGGCATTGGTGCTTCGGAGGTCTTTAATACCTGTTTGTACAAACTTATCGCCTTTGGGCATAAAAAAATCATCGTGCTCAAAAAACACTTCCGATGCGGTAGGCGGCACTTCTGCTGCCCAGTTTTTATGAGTTTGCAAGTGTATAACGCCCATTTTTTGCAGCGTATCTAAGGCATTCTGCAATTGGGCGGCTATGTGTTGACGTATATCGGGAGTGAGTTGTGGCGTTTTTCGGGTAAACGACAAGTGGGGATTGTTCCACATGTTAAAGAAATGATTTCGGGCAGCCGTTACGGCTTTTTCACCTTGTATCAGCACATCTCGGTCGGTAAAATTAATGTCTTCACCCAGTTGGTAGTAGTCGCGTTTCAGGTTACGCCCGCCGGTAATGAGGTTTTGGGCATCGGTTAAAAAAATCTTGTCGTGAAGCCGGTGGGTAATGGTTCGGGGTTTAAATAGCCTGCCGGGGTTAAACACCTGTACATAGATGTTATTTTCTTTTAAATAAGCCAACACATTGCCCGATATGCGGCTGCGGAGAGCATCTATCATTATATGCACATTTACCCCGCGCTCCTTAGCAGCATTTATGAGCAACTGAAAAAGAGCTTTGCCCACCAAATCATCGTTTACTATGTAATACGATAGTAAGATTTCTTTTTCCGATTGTTCTATCAGGTCGGCTCGGGCTTGGAGCGATTCGCGGTTGTTATCTAAAATTCGGAACACATCGGCATAAGCGGGCAGCATACTTAGGCATAGGCAAAACCAACCACACAGCCAAACATAACACCATTTAGGTAAGTAGGTAATCATAATGCAGAAGCATGGGTTAATGGGTGAATGGCGCATATTGTATAAGCAGTAAAGTGTATTTATTTGTTTGTATGTGGTAATTTGTATTTGGCTGCTAATGTATGCACTATGGTGGCAGCAAACACCCACCAAAATCCTGCCGAAGCCATGATATACATAGGTACAAGCCCCCAGTATTGGTTTACCACAGCATACACTACGGCAAATGCAAAATACATACCTATTATCGCTTCGGCAAAGGTAGTGATATTTAGCTTTTGGGGCGCGTACCTATTTTGTAGCCGGTGGTGGTTTTGGGTTATATTGTACTTAGGGGTGCGCACAAAGGGCGTTTTTTTTCTGAGCCAGCCTTGCAGGGCAGCGTGTGCATTGTGCAAAGACAGCCCCAAAGTAAGGGTTAAAAACGGAAAAAGTAAAAGGGCTACGCGCTTGTAAGCCTTGCTTGCCGGCTGTATGGTATGTTTAGCTGCTATAAAATGCACATAAATCATAGCCACAATACTCACCATAAAAACAGAGCCAAGGTGTAAGTAATTAAAGGAAAAAAAACGGTTTTTAACCATTAGCAGGGGCAGGCTGAGCAGGTAAAACACCAGCACGGCAATATACACGCTGCTACTAAGCAGGTGAACTGTTCCGTGTAGCCTTGTAGTAAATGGCAGTGGCGTATGCCATAACCGGGGCAACAGTTTAGCGGCGGTTTCAGCTCCGCCTTTAATCCAGCGGAACTGTTGTGCTTTAAAGGCAGGCATATCGGGCGGCAGTTCAGATGGGGCAATAATATGCGGGGCATAGGCAAATTTTGAGCCATTAAGTTGTGCCCTATAGCTAAGGTCAAGGTCTTCGGTAAGGGTATCGGGTTGCCAGCCGCCGGCATCGGTTATGGTTTGTTTTCGCCATACGCCGGCTGTACCGTTAAAATTCATAAAAGCATGGGCAGCAGTTCGTCCGCCCTGTTCTACGGTAAAATGGGCATCCATAAAAAAAGCCTGCACTTGGGTAAACAAAGAGTACCGGCGGTTTATAAACTGCCATCGGGTTTGCAGCATACCTAATTGTGGGTTGGTAAAATAGGGTATTGTTTGCTGTAAAAAATCGGACTGTGGCAAAAAATCGGCATCAAAAATGGCTATGAGGCTGCCTTTTGCTATAGGCAAAGCATCTTGCAGAGCGCCTGCCTTAAATCCGGTGCGGTTGGTGCGGTGTAAGTGGTAAATTTGCAGCCCTTTTAGTTGATAAAATCGGGTTTTAGCGGCAATGAGGTTGGTGGTTACATCGGTAGAATCGTCTAAAATTTGAATTTCAAAAAGGTGGAGTGGGTAGTCAAAAGCAGCAATGGCATCAATGAGTCGCTCCACCACATACTGCTCGTTATATACCGGAAGCTGAACCGTAACAAAAGGCAATTGGTGGCGCGGCAGAGGCGGGAGGGGTAAAACGGGCTGTTTAGCCTGTTGATATTGCCATGCTAAATACATTTCAGCTAAGCAATACAAGGTGATAAACACCAAACAAACCAATACCGATGTTAGCAATAAGAGTTCTGCCATGGTTGCGAGTTATGAATTATGAGTGATGAGTTATCAATTACAAATTTACCGACTACTATCTATCAACTACCAAAACTACCGACTACTATCCACTCTTCACTCTTCACTTTTCACTACCCACTACCGGTAGCGGAATAAAGTACGCAAAATAATGTAACCGGCTAAAATGGTGCCTTTAACTGTGCCACTTATTTTAGACTTACCCGATGCTCTGCGTTTGTAAGATACCGGTACTTCGGTGCAGCAGATACGTGCTTTGGCGGCTTTGAGCTGCATTTCTACTGTCCAGCCAAAATTGGGGTCTTGCATTTGCAGGTGTTGCAGGGTTTGCCAGGTAATGGCTCTAAACGGACCCAAATCGGTAAATTTAACGCCGTAAAACCGGTATAGCAGCCGGGTAGCCAACCAGTTGCCAAACCGCTGTGGCAGGGTCATAGAGCCGGGTTGGGCATTACCTCTTGTGCGGGATCCAATAACCAACTCTGCCTTGCCACTTACAATGGGCTGAAGTAACAGGGGTATTTCAGTTGGGTCATCGGAGCAGTCGCCGTCTATAAATACCACTACATCGGGTTGTTTTGGGTGGGGTAAATTTGCCAAAAAAGATAGGGCTTTTAAACATGCGCTTCCGTAACCGCGTTGGGGTTGGTGCAGCGCCATGGCACCGGCGGCAGTAGCTTCTGCTACGGTGTTATCGGTAGAGCCATTGTCGGCTACTATGGTAACGGCGTTCAGCTCCGGTGGAATGGCTGCTATTACCTTGCCTATATTACCGGCTTCGTTAAGTGTAGGAATGACTACTGCAATGCGCATGGTAGTGTGAGCATAATGTGTGAAAAAAGGCGCAAATTAACCCAAAATCTGCCAATTAAACGGTATTTTGCACGGCAAACCAACTACTTAATGCAAATGACTACTATCAAACCAAATGAACAGCCCTTTTTTGAGCAAGTGTATGCTGTGGTACGGTTAATTCCTTATGGGCGCATAACCACTTATGGCGCTATTGCCCGATGTTTGGGGGCAGGCAATTCCTCGCGGATGGTAGGTTGGGCTATGAATTATTCTCATACCCAAGCGCCGCCTGTTCCGGCGCACAGAGTGGTAAACCGAGTAGGCATACTAACCGGCAAACACCACTTTGGCAGCCTTACTGCCATGCAGGAGGCGTTAGAGGCTGAGGGTATTCAGGTGGTGAATGACCGCGTGCAAGATTTTGACCGTCTTTTTTGGGATCCTGCCCAAGAGTTGGTATTATAGCTCTGGGGGTTTTAATAATCGGCAAGTCCGGGGCAGGTTAGTTTTTTATTCTTATAAAAAGCAGTATTGCCGTATTGTTGTTTCAGCATTTTGAGGTAGGTGCGGTCTTTGTAGTTACCTTGGTGTAGGGTAGATAGCGGCTCTTGCTTACACAATGCTGCCCAATAGGCAGCTTCGGCAGCCAATTCAGGATTGGTGGCTGTGTCCATAACTTTTTGGTAATACGTTTCGGCTACATGGCGGGTGCCGTATTCATTTAAAAACTGAAGCTCGGCATTATAGATAGATTGGGCAAGTGTGGGCAGGTTAAACGGGTAATGCCCCGGCGCATAATCTTTGTAATAGTTGAGCGCTGCAACCAATGTGCCTTGCCATACCATACCATTATAACCCCAAAAAGGCGTGTTATAAAAGGCATTAGCAATTTGGAGGTAGTATGGTGCGGCATTTTGCGGGTTTTGATTTGCCATTTCTTGCAGGGCAAGCACTTTTTGTACAAACCCATATTTATGGCAGGTATCAGCCTCAAACAAGTCTGTTTCATTGTTTAAGTTAAAGTGGCAGGTAAAATACCGATACTGTTCATAACTCCAACTGTCTTCTTTGTTTATTGTTGTCCAATAGGCAGGAGGTATTTTATTGTACCAACGCAGGGCTTCGGCAAACTCAAGTTTGCGCATCATTTTAGTAGCTTTTACATCAAATATAAATGGCTGGGTAAAACGGCTGTTATTGAGTAAAAACGTATCGGCATCGGTTTTTTTAGGGGTATTTACCCACCTTGCCAACTCGTCAAGGTCTTCTTGGGTAGCATAAAAATCGAGCAGTATATTAGCTGCTGTGGTTTCTTTTGCTTTATCAAAAAACAAAATAGCTCTTGATACATTACCATTTACCAAATACGCCCTTGCCATTTGGGTTAGGGCTCTGGAGGTTACGCTGTAGTTGTCGTACTCATCATTGGGCAGGGGCAACCCTTGCAAGGCAAAGACAAGAGCATTTTCTAAGTCGGCATCGGGTTTTTGCGTTTCCGATAATCGAGCTAAGGCGTAAATAAGGTTAGCCTGCTTTTGCACTTTTTTGTTAGCGCCACTTACCTTATCTAAAAACCGGTAGCACTGCCGGTAATTGCTATCTAAAAAAGCGGTATAAGCGGCGGCGGTGTACCATAGGTCGGGATTATTAGATTTGTTTTGTTCTGCCACCTCTGAGGTTATGATTTGCAGCGTGGCAAGCAACTCCTTGTAATTCATCTCATCAGCAACAATAGGTGGAGCGCTTTGGCTAAACAGGTTTCGGAAAAAAGAAAACAATCGGGCAAAAAAGTTTCGGAAACTATGCCAGAAACCTTTTTGTTCCGTTTCCGTTTCCGTTTCTATTTCAGTGGGATATGTCAATTCCGATTTATCAATTTTGTTTTCCAATTCTACAGGCTTGGTAATGGCAGGTGTAAGCCAATATCGTTCCAGCAGATTTAGTTGTCTTATCAGCAGTACTTCTGTTCCAAACCAGTTGGGCGAAAGGAGTGTTACTTGCTTTAAGGATTCTAAATCAAGCGTATTGGTTTGCATTCCTTTAAGCATCCAAAGAACGGCTTTTTCTTCCGATGTTTTAGCCATAGAAAGTGTTTCATTCCAAACATCGTCATTTTCAATGCTAAAGTTTCGGAAAGCAATTTCTCTGCTATCGGGAAAATGGGTAAAAACGGAAGCAAAACCATACATGCCTTGGGCAATGCTGCCGGTGCGAAGCTGCGCGCCCGATTTAAGAGCCAGTATCCAACCGTTTGCCACACTATTGTTTAGCTCAGGATTAGACAAAAGAGGCTGCACAAGTTGGTTATATTGTTCAAGGCAGGCTTCAAAATTGCCGGTATAATGCTCTAAACGCATAATTTGGAAGGCATAACGCAGTTTTAGGTAAGGAGAATTACATGCCTCATAATACTGCTTACCTTGTATTGCCAACTGGCGCATGTTGTCAATATCGCGCTCCGGGTTATCCCAGTAATCCATGCTAATTTGCACATAGGGTTCGCACTGTTTGGCAAACACCAAATACTGTAGCGCTTCGGTATTTTTGGTTGTGTAAAGTAACGACAAAAATTTGTTTTGCCGCACTGCCTGTCCGGGTGGTTTACCATTTAATACCCCTTTCAACACCTCATTTTGAAGGGTTTCAAGGTTAGTATTGTATATAACGGCAGCCAAATCAGCCAAAGTAGGCGTATTGTTGAAAAATTGCTGCCACTCCACCAAATTATGCTTGTATCGGGCTTCCGGCGCCATATCATACACCCAATTCCTAAAATAGGACGCATCAACATAACACATCCTATAAGATGTATCTGCTGAAAGTTCCGGATAAAAGAAGGTGATGCTGAAACGGTTAGGTTCGGGTAAGTCAATACAGGCGGTTGCTACTTGGTTTTTGGTGAAGAAAAGAAAAATGAGAAAAAATATGATGAAGATATTCTGTCTGATGGTCATTGTAACGGAGTTAAAGATAAAGGGAAAAACCTTTTAGGATAAAGGAACACCCTGCACAACAGCTATACACGCACACACTCGCCCAATTTTGGGCATTCTTAGGGTTCTTATGCTCCTCCTTTACGCTCGCTTTGGTCAAAGAACTGGCAGGTATTCAAAGCGTCTTTAATTCTGCTGCAAAATTAACCAAAAACAGCAGATTTACAGTTAAAAAAGTACTACCCAACTAAAAAAATGCAACTTTTTTTTACCCTTTTTTAAACCATCCTCTTTTATTGCCGTCAAATAGCACAAAACCCGTTGAAAACCATAGCAAAACTTTTGTTTAACCCCTAAAAACAAGCCCAAAAGCCCGACCACCAAGTCGGGCTTTTTTATTGTCTGTTTGCAACAAAATGACAAAATGACACCTATATAGCACAAGAACCGAAATTTTGACAGCATGCAAAGTAAAATTGACACTTTTAGCTTTAAAAATACGGCTGGCACAGCATTTGAAAGTATGTAATTAGAACCATGCTTTTAACCACCAAAATTTAAATTAGCTATGACCGTAGTAAAATGGAATCCGTTTGGGAAATCGGCTATTCCCACCCTTTTTGACAAACTAACCGACGATTTTTTCAATTTAGACAACTTTTTTGACACCCGTATGCCCGCACTGATGGCAAAAACCGGCAGCGTAAACGTAGCCGAAACAGAAAATGCCTACGAAATTGAGGTGGCTGTACCGGGTACCGAAAAGAGTGATTTTAAAGTAAGCGTAGAAGGAAATCAACTGAGTATTTCAGCAGAAAAGAAAACAGAATCAGAAACCAAAGACGCTGAAAAGAAATATCTGCGCCGCGAGTTTGGTT
Source organism: Bacteroidetes bacterium UBA2322 (assembly GCA_002345145.1). Lineage (GTDB taxonomy): Bacteria > Bacteroidota > Bacteroidia > Chitinophagales > UBA2359 > UBA2359. The sequence goes on along the minus strand of DDVC01000214.1, from coordinate 8,562 downwards.
ATACTTCTTTCCGCCGCACTTTTACCTTGCCCGAAAACGTGGAGGCAAATGCCATAGCAGCAGCACACAATAACGGCGTTTTAACCATTACTCTTCCAAAAATTAAAGTGGAAACCACCGAAAATAATGCAAAAACGATAGAAATATCTTAATTATTTGCTTTTTGCGCTTCATTTTGTTTCCAAACTAAAATTTTAGGAATGAAAACTTAAAAATGAAAATAAAAAACGGCGCTTACTTTCAAATAGTAAGCGCCGTTTTTTTAGCGCAAAAAATAAAATTGACGGCTGGCTTAGTTTATGGTTACGGCAACCGACCTAAGCGCCACAGAAGTAGAACCACCCTCAGGGCAGGGGCGTTCTTCTACTCGGGCTAAAATAAAATAACTGCCCGATGTTGCATTGTTAGGTATATCTATTTGGTCATAGGTAAGGGTGGTTTGGTTGCCATTAGCTACCAAGCCATTGGTGGCAACAAAAGCGGTAAGCTGCACGTCGTTATTGCTGTACGTGTTGTCGGTAGAGAGGTAAAAGCGGGTAAGTGCTTTAAGGGTAGCATCGCTAAGGTTGAGGGTTTCGGTAATGGTTACAGTGCCGGTGAGCGTAGCGCCACCCGAAAATGTTTTAGGGTTTACGTTAAAGCTGTTCATAGTGAGCGAGCAGTTGTCATCGGGCGTGGTTGTTTCTTCGCAGGCGTTAAAAATCAGTACTGAAACCAGTGCCAGCATAACGCCGGTTAGTTTAAACAGAGAGGGGAATGTACATTTCATGTAGCGCTTAATTTTGTGAATTAGGTATTTTGTAAGATAATGGTGGGTAAGACGGCAAAAACGAGGCAGCGTTTACTTTTGAGCAGTGGTTTTGGGTAATTTTTGGCTTAACCTGCCCAGTTTTCGCGGTCAAGGCTTCTAAACTGTATGGCTTCTGCCAGATGTTCAATTTTAATATCGGGACTTGCGGCAAGGTCGGCAATGGTGCGGGCTACTTTTAAAATTCGGTCATAGGCTCTTGCCGATAGGTTTAACCTTTCCATAGCGGTTTTGAGTAGCTTATGACCTGCCGGTGTAATGGCGCAAACCTCGCGCACCATGCGCGAACTCATTTGGGCATTGCTATACATATTTTTTTCGTTCTCAAAACGCACTTTTTGTATTTCGCGGGCTGTAATTACCCTTTCTCTGATGGTTTCGCTGCCTTCTCCGGGATTAGCGCTGCTGAGTTCATCAAAAGATACCGGTGTAACTTCTACATGCAGGTCTATGCGGTCTAAGAGTGGTCCCGATATTTTGTTGAGGTATTTTTGTACTACACCCGGGGCGCAAACGCACTCTTTTTCGGGGTGGTTGTAGTAGCCGCATGGGCAGGGGTTCATAGAGGCTACCAGCATAAAACTGGCGGGGTATTCTACGGTAAACTTGGCGCGTGATATGGTTACACGGCGCTCTTCCATAGGCTGGCGCATTACCTCTAATACTGTGCGCTTAAATTCGGGCAGTTCGTCTAAGAACAATACGCCGTTATGCGCCAGCGATATTTGCCCGGGCTGGGGTATATTACCTCCGCCCACCAAAGCTACATCACTGATGGTATGGTGTGGCGATTGGAAAGGACGCACTGCTATTAGGGAGGCATCGCCGGGCAGTACGCCGGCTACCGAGTGTATTTTGGTGGTTTCGAGGGCTTCGTGCAGCGAAAGCGGCGGCAGTATGCTGGGCAAACGCTTGGCAAGCATGGTTTTACCCGCTCCGGGCGGACCTATGAGAATTACATTGTGCCCGCCGGCAGCGGCTATTTCTAATGCCCGTTTAATGTTTTTTTGTCCTTTTACCTCAGAAAAATCCAATTGGTTGTGTGCTAAACTGTTGTAAAACTCTTCGCGGGTATTTACTTCTGTTCTTTTCAATTGGATTTCGCCTCTTAAAAAACCTACTACTTCGTTAATGTGTTCTACGCCATATACCTCTATATCGTTTACTATAGCTGCTTCGCGGGCATTTTGTTTGGGTAAAATAAAGCCTTTAAACTGTTGTTTTCGGGCTTCAATGGCTATGGGCAAAGCGCCTTTTATGGGGCGCACGCTGCCATCTAACGATAGTTCGCCCATGATTACATACCGGCTAATATCTTCGCGTTCCAATAGCTCGCCACTTGCCGATAAAATGCCTACTGCAAGGGTTAAATCATAAGCCGAACCTTCTTTGCGCACATCGGCGGGCGCCATATTTATGATTACCTTGTGGCGAGGGGTGGGGTAATTGTTGTTTTTGAGGGCGGCTTCTATGCGCAGTTGTCCTTCTTTTACTGCTGCATCGGGCAGTCCTACCAAAAAATAACTTACTGAGCCACCGCCTACATTTACCTCTACTTCTATCATAGAGGCATCTACGCCCAATACTGCCCCGCCAAACGTTTTGGATAAGCCCATACTTGTTTTACCGTTGTTTGTGCTTTAAGTTTGCTGAAATAAAGCCGGTTAATCTTACAAATTACCAAAATGCAAAGATAACGGCTTTTAAGCAAATTGTATGCAATTTGGGGCTGTGGATAAAATTTTAGTTATACCATGTTGGTGTGGACTGTTAGTATCGGATAAGCGTAATGCCTATTTTACCGGCGTTTTGGCTAAACAAGTTATAGTCGGCTACGGTAACAGCGCCGTCCATATTGGCATCGGCATCTGAATATACGCTAATGCCGCCCGATTGTGGGATAAAGTAGTTAAAATCGGCAACGGTAACTACGCCGTTTGAATCAAAATCGGCAGGAATAAGCCCAAAACTACTACCCGATAACGCTACCAACTGCGCTGCTCCGCCCGATACGTTAGCGCTGGTTTTAAAGTTATAAGCCGTAGCATTGGGTAGGCTAACGGCAGTAGCGCTTGCTACGGCTAAGTGGTTTCGGTGGCGCAGCACTACAAAATAATTGCCGCCCTGCCCCAAATTGTAAAATTTAACCCCGGCGCTGCCATCGGTATCCACTATATTGCCGTTGTTTAGTATAAGGGCGGCGCGTTGTTCGGTTATGATTTCGGGGGTTGCTGCCGGGCGAAGTTCCAGCAGTACCCAATCGGTAGTATTGGTTGGAAAAGCCGAAACGGTTTCGGTGCCGTAGTAGTTCCAAGGTGGTCGGTTATAGGGCTGTGCAGTGGGAAGCAGGTTGGTGGTGCGCAGGGTGGTAGTCATAAACGTGCCGCCCATAGCGCCGCCAAGCCATGCGGTAGCCTGTAAGGCAACAGGCGGAATAATTACCTCAAACTTATCTAAGGCACCCTCTACTAAATGCTGATTGCCAAGGTCGCTCACTTCTACAATAAGGCGCATATTGGCAGTGGGTGCAATAATTGATGCCACATTAAAGGAGTAGGGAACCCACTGCGCCTGATTGGGGTCGGTAGCAGGTATGGTTTGTGCGGTAACGGTGGTAGTGCCGTTGGTTATTTTAACCACCATTTGGTCGTTGGGTGTACTGCTGCCGCCGGCATTTCTAAACCATCGGTAGTAGCTTATAGTAGCATTGGGAGTGGAGCTGAGGTCAAACACGGGCGAGGTAAGAATGGTAGTGCCATTGTCCACATCGGCAGTGCCTGCATTACCCGATGCGTTACCGGTAACGTAGCATTTATTCCCGTAGTCATCGGGCAAATCGGCATCGGGGTTGCTTAGCAAGTTTTCAAACGTAGTGCCAATGGGCGTAGCCCGCACCCATGCGCCCGATGCCGCATCGCCGCTCACTGTCCAGCCATAGTCAAACAAAAAGTCATCGTAATAACCGCGCCTTAGCGAAAAATTGACGATATTGTTGGCAGGGGTAAGCGCTTGGTTGGTAATTTGTGTGGTTTGGTAGCCCCATTTACCGGCATAACAAGTATAGTTGGCGGTGCCGGGCAGGTTAATGCTGTAATTGCCCAATGCGTTGGCATTGGCGGTATAATCTGTTGTGCCGTCATTAAACAATATCGGTGCGTTGGCTATGGGCAATCCGGTTTGGGCATCGGTAACGGTGCCTGTGGCGGTAAAAGGCACATTGGGCACCAATGCTACATTTAGTATTTGGGTAACGCCATTGGTAAAGGTAACGGTAAAAGTTTGGGTTATGTATCCCGATGCCGAAACCGTAACGGTATAAGTGCCGCTGCCCGTCATGCCGGTAGTGTAAGCGCCGGTAAAACCGGTGGTAGTATTTGCCGAAGCCATGCCCTGCACTTGCACAGAGGCGTTGTTGATAGGCGCAGTAGTGTTGGCATTGGTAACGATACCTTTTAAATAAGAAGCCGGCACATAATTGGGCGATAATAGATACAAACCGGTTTCAATATCGCTGGCGGCTATAATGCCCGATGCAAAGTAGGGATACACGCCCCAGCAGCCGTTATACCCACTGCCCGAGTAACCGGGCGAGGTATCATAGTTGCCTACCTGAATCATTTTTTCGGGGTGAGTGGCATCGGCTATAACTACGCCATCGCGGTAGTAGGCTATTACCAAAAAATTGTTGCGCACATGCACATTGTGGGGTATGGCAGTACTGCCGGTGGCATTAAACTTGCTGATGAGTTTAATATCAGACAGGTCGGTTATATCATAGGCTTCCACACTTGAATTGCTGGTTTCATCGGTAGTAAACACTACGGTACCGGCGTTGTTGAGCCAGGTATTATGGGTAAAATTTCGGGTAGTGTTTTGGGTAGCCATTACCACCGGATTAGCTTTGTTGGTTACATTTATTACCCTGTAATTGCCGGCATTTATTTGGGCAGCCCAAAGGGTATCGCCGCGCACAAATCCGTCGTGCACATAGGCTTGGTTGTAAATACCCACAATGGGCGGATTGGTAGGGTTGGCAGCTACGTTAGCCATAATAACCCCGCCTGCGCCGTAGTTAGCGCCATAAATATAGGCAATACCGTTTTCGTCTATCCAAATGGTATGCGATTTGGTAAAACTAACCGTTTGCGAGTTAAAGGTGCCACCCGTCCAGTTAGTTACATTGGCGGCGGTAATGTTGCCGGTAGGCAATGCGCTAAAATTGATAATTTGGAGTCCGCCACTGCCCTCATTGGTAATATAGGCATAGTTGCCCCATACCTTACCCTCGCGCCAATCAGTGTTTGCTCCTGCCGCAAAAAACACCTCTACGGGTGCAGTAGGGTTGGTAATATCTACAATAGAGGTGCCGGTTCTTCTAAAAGCCAGCACATACTCTCGCCCGCCTTTGGTAAAACCCCACACGCTGCTCATTACATCGGGGTAGGTAATGTGTGCAGCCAGCGATATATTGGATTGAGCTTGTGCGTTTGTTGAAGTAAGTATAAAACCCACAAACGCCATGCAAATGAACGCCACCCAAAGGGGCATTTTGCCGTTATGTATCATGGAAAAATGTTGTTTAATAAAAGCCAAACAAGAACTACTACAAAGGTAGCGAGTATTTGTTTGGAAAGGCGCATAGTTGCACCTCCGGCACTGCCATAAGTTTGTAAATTTACCGGCGGACTGCTGATAACGGGCTAATACCCTTAAACGTTAGCAAAAAAACAGATGCCGATGCCCTAAAATACCACAACCAACTGCTGTGCTTAGGTGGCATACTTCCCGATGTTGAATTTTGGGGTAAGCCTTGCGTAAAAAAACAAACCCCGCAAGCGCATGGGTTGGTGCAAAACCGATGCGCTTGCGGGGGGGGAATTTGTTAAATAACGAAAAACCTGCTACTCCTGTTTTCGGGGTTTAAACCGATATTTGATGCCTATTGCTACCGGAAATACCCTTTCAGTAGTACCACTCATTTTGGAGTGAAAAGCGGAATTGAGTGGCACATCGCCCCTTAACTCCAATGTAAACCAAGAGGGTTTGTAGGAAATGGCAGTAGTAAGTACCGAGTAGCCTCTTTCGGCATTTAACAGTAGGTTTCTATGAACACCATTGTATATCCACCCATAACCGGCATGAACTGCCAGTGTTTTGTTTTTCTTTTTCAACACGCGGTACTCTGCTTCAAAGTAGGTTTGCGTATTAAAATCGGTTAGAATAAAAGGTTGCAATTGGTTGGGCAGAGTTGGCGGTATGCCTATGGGGTCATCGGGTCTGCCTATGGCTAACAAAACATCGTTTCGCAGGGTAAAAGCAAATGATTTATGTGGGCTGTAAAGACTCAAACCCGTTGAAAAACCGCCCAAATAGGGCACGTATTTTATGCCTGCTTCTAAGTGTAAATCGTAACCCTTGGCAGGGGTATCTGTGTCGGTTTCCTGTGCATAGGTGTGTTGATGTGCCAGCACAACCAACAACAATACGCGGATAATGAAAAGTGGTGAAAAGTTTATGGGTTCCATTTTATGGCAATTTGACCTTTGGAAAATTCGGTAAACGGAATTTGATTGCCCGGTGAAAAGTCTATAAACCGGAATTGATACCATTCATGAACGTATTTTTTTCTGCCATCTGGGCATGCAAATACACCACCCGGAAAGTTATGAAAGCAAAGTGTTTTATGACTGGTGTACCAATCATACTCAAACGTTGCAAAATAAATTCCGGTTAAGTTTAAGGGTGCAGCCAGAATATTGCATTTTTTATTGGTAAATAAGTGTCCTATTTTGTCGTTTGGTAAATTATGAATAGCCTCGCTCCATGTGCCTTGTACGCTTGAGCCTCCTACTAATTAAATACGTGCTTCAATAGTTGCCGGAGCCGGTTTAAAATTGTCTATGTCTTCAACACAAAGATGTTTATCTTTCTGACAGGCGGTAAGTAAAACCGCAATTACAAATACTAACGCTGCTTTTTTCATAAAATTGTGAATTAAAAATTAAAACTACCTCCCTTATCGCATTTCGGTATTGCGCCTACTTATTTTTTTGTAAGTGGTTTTTCGGGAGTACCACTTGGGGCGTTTGCAACCGGCAGTACTACGCGCGTCTTGTTCCTGTTGATTGCAGCAGCCTCCATTTTACCACTTATTATATTGCCTTTTTCACAAAAAATAGGCTAACAAATAAGTTTTCGCAAAAATACCCCCCCCCCGAAAAAACCAAATTTTTTGTGTCATTTTTTTGTAAAAAAACAAACCCCGCAAGCGCATGGGTTGGTGCAAAACCGATGCGCTTGCGGGGGAGCTGGGCAGAATGGTATGTTACCCTAACTGATTAAAAAGATTGTGTGAGCGAAAAGGCGGTAAAAAATGCCCGATACTTGGTAATAGCGGCCTGATTATGAGCGTTGCCCGAAAAAATGCGCGAGTCATTAGTACAATGAAACCCTAAACCCAACCTTAATTTTTCTGTTAATAAGTAACCGGCTTCCATTCCCATAGTAGTACCCAGTTTGGAGTATTCATACACAGAAGATTTCCAACCGTCATTGGGTAGAGTGGTATGTACTTGTTGCTGAAAAACTAACGCGCTATACTCCGTACCCAAAAACAGCGTTATATCTGCCCTTTGGTTAGGCGCTACTGCTTTGTACTGAATGGTTAGAGGCAAAACCAAAAACGATTCTTGTATTCCGGTTTGCTGTTTTACGTGATATCGCTCTGCATACAATAAGCCTGTACCAACAAATATCTTTTTACTTAAAAGGCGCTTGTATTGCAGCCCAGCCTCAAAGGTGGCATAAGGCGCAGGGTCAGCTTTGGCTTTGCTTAATCCATTCCTAAAAATCAAGCCTATTTCATTGCTGTTTTGCGAAAATGCAACAAGGCTTGCGCATAAAAAAAATAAAACGACAAAAACTTTTTTCATAATTTGCTTATTTTAACGGTAAGTTAATCCAGTCCTGCCGCTAACGAAGCTCCTGCCCCCAACACAACACCTCCCCACAGTCCACCGCAGCACAAAAAACCTGTAATACCACCTATTGCATCAGCAAGTGCAATTGTCCACCATCTTCTTGCACCACTTGGCGGGTTTTCCGACCAGTATTTTCCGCTCTCAATAGCTATTGCTGAAAAAAGCAATAACGCATCTCTATTAGTTGCTGATAAAGAAGTATCATCTATGACAGACTCTTCAAATGTTACAACTTTTTGTTTGAATGCTGTGTAAGTATGGGTATTTTCCAATGAAGCTAATAGTATTCGAAGCCGGTCTGCTACAATACTGTTTAATAGGTTTTTACTCAAATAACAGTCAATGTTTGTTAGACACTCAACGCACACAGGTACAATATCTAAGTATTGTTGTTCTAATAGTCCTATATTGCTAATGCCTTTTTGTTGATAAAAATTAACTCCTGATTGATATTGCTGTTGTAAAGTTAAATTTTTTCCTCTCCACAAAACAAGTAATTCATTGTGATCTGTGCCAGCCCAAGCAAATGGGTTGCTGCCATTATTAGCGCTTTGCAAAAACACAGTACTACTACCGTGAATACGTAAATAACGCACCTGTGTAGAAATTGCAGCAACTGCTACCGAAAAGAAAAACAAGCATGCAAAAATGAGAAATTTTTTCATAAACAATGTAGTTTTTAAAAATTTTTAAAAATTTTTTTTCACGAAGTTTACCGCAACCCACTATGCGCACTTGTTTGTTGCAGCCGCCTCCATTTTACCACTTATTATA
>DDVC01000143.1 GCA_002345145.1 Bacteroidetes bacterium UBA2322 | reverse complement strand
CTCTATGTATGGCACTCATGTTGAATTATGGCACATGTTTAGTGGGAGAGGTGAAGAGAATTTGAATATGCTCTATAAGAAATTGTAATGATGGTTAGCTTATTCAAGTTTTTTTGCTTTAACCCTAAGACATTTGTTAAGTGTTATGGTTTAAAAAAAGTTGATTAGGGCGAAAGAAAAGCTTACACACAACTAAGCTTATTAGATAGTACGAAAAAATGGCTTTAAGGTTTCATTTTGTCATAATTTTGTAAAAAAAAGCAAAAAGATTAGACTTTTAACTTGCACACTTACATTTTACAATAGAACCAACGTAATAAACAAAAAAAGAGGCCTGAAAGATTATAATCCGGGCATTTTGATATGCAAGTTTTGTGGCTAAATTCACCTTCTTATTCAGCAAAAATCGCTCCACAAACCATCACTAATTACACTTAAATATGCGCTACTATATCATAGCCGGAGAGGCATCGGGCGATTTACACGGGTCTAATTTAATAAACGCTCTCAAACATTATGATAAGGCTGCCGAGTTTAGGTGCTGGGGAGGTGATTTAATGGAAGCGGCATCGGGAACAAGATTGGTAAAACACTATAAAGATACGGCATTTATGGGTTTGGTAGAGGTGGTAAAACACCTCAAAACCATTTTGGGGCTCTTGAAAATGTGCAAACAAGATATAGCTTTTTTTAATCCCGATGTAGTAATTTTGATTGATTACCCGGGTTTTAACCTGCGCATTGCTCAATTTACCAAATTAGCCCAAATTACAACCTTTTACTACATAGCGCCGCAGGTATGGGCATGGCATAGGTCAAGAACAAAGCATCTACAAAAATATACGGATTTTATTTTTGTGATTTTGCCTTTTGAGGTTGCTTTTTTTAAACAACACGGCATAAAAAATGTAGCCTATTTTGGACATCCTATGCTTGATGCCATACACACCCAAGATAGGGTGCAGGCAACCCCTGCGCGCGCGCCTCAAAACCTACCTGTTTTTGATAAGCCGGTAATAGCCCTATTGCCTGGCAGCAGGCGGCAAGAAGTGGAGCGCATACTGCCGGTTATGGCATCGGTACAGGCTTTTTTTCCGCAGTATCGGTTTGTAGTGGCGGGGGTTGGTTCATTGCCCGTTATTTTGTATGAAAAAATACTGAATTCTTTAGATATTCCGGTAGTGTTTAACCAAACTCAGCCACTGCTGCGCCATGCTGCGGCGGCTTTGGTAGCATCGGGTACAGCCACGTTAGAAACGGCTTTGCTCAATGTGCCGCAGGTAGTGTGCTACCGCGCCAATCCGCTATCGGTAGCCATTGCCCGATGGTTGGTAAAAGTACGCTTTATATCATTGGTAAACCTTATTGCAGGCAAAGAGGTGGTGCGGGAGCTTATTCAGCAAAATTGCACCACCAAGGAGCTCACTGCTGAACTGAACCACATTTTACCCCACCAGCCCCGGCGAGCCGTTATGCTTAAAAACTATGCTTTGCTCCACAAAAAATTAGGTAAAAAGGGCGTATCGGCTAAGGTAGCCCAAGCTATGATTAAACTGCTCCTGTCTTCTTTTAAACGCAAAGAACAAAACAATTCTTTAAAACATGAACACTAAACACAGCTATACCAATTTGCTGCCCCATGAATTTATGGCGGGTTGCACCCATGAAAATGCGGTTATCCTTGATGTACGAACTTGGGCAGAATATGAAGAGCGCCACCTGCCGGGTGCGGTGAACATAGATATAAAGCAGCCCGATTTTATGGAAGAAATTGCCTCCTTAAACACTGAACACCCCTATTACCTATATTGCAGAGTTGGTATAAGGAGCGCTAATGCCTGTTTAGTAATGAGCCGGTTAGGTTTTAACCAGTTATACAATCTTAAAGGCGGAATAGAGGCGCTTAACCTGTAAACGATACTCAAAGCCGGTTAGAGCGCTGAGCAGCCTAAGTTATAGGGCTATTTGTTTTTCTTCAACCAATTTGCGCATGTTTATTAGGGCATAACGCATACGCCCTAATGCTGTGTTAATACTAACATCAGTAATAGCGGCTATTTCTTTAAATGAGAGGTCGGCATAATGGCGCAGGATAACCACTTCCCGTTGTTCGGGGGGCAAACTGTCTATGAGTTTACGTACTTTGTCGGCAGTTTCGTTGCGTTCTATATTTTCCTCGGCGTTCTCCTCGGCAAACTTAATCACTTTAAACAGGTCTTGCCCGTCTGAGGTGGTAATGGTGGGTGTGCGCTTGGTACGCCGGTAGTGATCTACACATAAATTGTAAGCAATGCGAAGTACCCAAGGCAAAAATTTACCTTCTTCGGAGTATTTACCCCGGCGCAGCGTTTCAATTACCTTAATGTAGGTGTCCTGAAAAATGTCTTCGGCAAGCACATCGTCTTTTACAAAGAGCATAATAGAGGTAAATACTTTGTCTTTGTAGCGGCGGATAAGCTCTGCCAACGCACGGTCATCACCTGCCCGGTACATGCGTACCAGCGTTTTATCGCCAATTAATTGCAGCGTCATAATAGGGGGTTTTATGGCACAAATTGATTGTGAAAAAATCAATTAACTAGCGTAAATTTGGGGCAATAGGCGATTTTTTTTGTGGTAAATGAATTATCTTTCCTTTTTAGAAGGCGGTGAGGATATTTTTCGGTTTACAAAATTAGTACAAAGTTTTTGTTTTGCCAAATATTTCGTACTATTTTTTGAGAAACAGGCTAAAACAGCCCCAATTTTAAATTTTTGCCTTAGCATTAACTTAATATAGGGCAAAAATAACGCCATTTCTTAAAAAAAGAGTACTTCAGGGCTAATTTTTTTGGCTTAGTCATTTTTTTAGACGGCAGTATTGGGCAATAGTTTGAAGGGTAGTAGTTTTTACAACCCAATTTGTGTGGGTGCCATAGTCATTTGGCGGTCAAATAAGGTCAATCGGGCAAATAAATTGGGTTACAAAGGGCAGATGTTTAACTGGGTTAAATCAATTGTTGTTATGTTTGCACTTTCATCAGTAAGTAAATGGTATGGCATTAGTGGCTTCCATTGGGCAGGGTCAGGCAGGCACTTGTCCGTATTGCAACACTACATCGGGTAGTAAAACGCTTTACCCAACTGTAGATATGTATGAGCAGCATTTTATGGTAAATCAGTGTGGGGAATGCCATACGGTTTATCTCAACCCTCCGCCCACCGATGTGCAACTGGCTCAGGCTTACTCGGAGGCTTATTATGGAGAGCAAGACCAAAAGTTTAACTCGCTTGTGGAGCGGGTGGTTGATTTTTTCAGAAAACAACGGGCTATAATTATCAGCAGTTATGTGCCGCAGCCTGCCAAAGTTTTAGATATAGGCTGTGGTAACGGGAGGTTTTTGTACCACATGCTCAGGCGGGGTAATTATGAGGCGCACGGCGTAGAACTGCCCGGAAAAGCTGCCGAAAGAGCTGCACAGGTTAAGGGTATCCACCTAAAATTAGGCAACCTAAACGCCGCCGATTTTCCGACCGGCTTTTTTGATGCTGTAACTATGTTTCATGTTATTGAGCATCTTAACCAACCCCGGCAAACACTGCAAGCTATCAGCCAAATACTTAAACCCGGCGGTATTGCTTACATTTCTATGCCTAATATAGATAGCTGGCAGAGCCGCTTGTTTAAAGGTAAATGGCTACACCTTGACCCTCCCCGACATTTATTTTTCCTGTCGCCCACTCATTTACAAAGCGAAATGAAAAGCCTGGGCTTTAACCTCATTTCGGAGCGATACTTTAATCCGGAGTATAACCCCTTTGGTATGCAGCAGAGCATGCTAAACCTGTTTTGCTCTAAGCGCGAAGTACTTTTTGAACACCTTAAGGGCAATAAGCAATATGTAACAGGCTACTCACCCGCCAATCTGTTTTTGCAAAACCTGTTTTTCAAAACTACTTTCCCGCTTTTTATGTTATATGATGCGGTGGAAGCTTTGTTTAAAAAAAGCGCCACCGTTGAAATGGTGTTTCAAAAACAAGCTTAAATAGTGTTGCCGTGTCATTTTTCTGTCAAATCTCTGAAAAGGCTACCAAAAACCTTGAAAATGCACCAACTTTGCGTTTGTTAATGCCATATGAGTCATTAAAATTTGGTATTTACGTATAGTTAAGTAAAAAATTGTTTAGCAACTGAAACATTTTGTACGCATTAACCGTACAAGAAATTGAGTCTAACAACTCAATTAAGAATTTAGTTGTTTGGGTTTAATAAGGGTTTAGCCTTCTTGCAGGAATGTAAGAAGGTTTTTTTTTGCCCATACCCCTGCCGGAAGTTTAAAGTTGTTTTATTCCTGTATAATTCAACCGCCGGAGAGCCCACTTTTGCTGCTACTTAGCACAAGTACATGCAAGGAAACCAAGTAAAACTGTAGAATAAGCCGAAATCTGCCATATTTATTTTTAATTTGCAGCCCTAATGCACGCTCTATTAGTAGCAGGGCGCTAACCTATTCAATCCTTATATCTAACTCATACAAACAAAATTCTTGCCATGAGTAAAAAAGTACTGGTACTCGGTTTTTTGCTATTACTCAACATGAGTATGCATGCTCAACAAAAAATAAACGAAACCGACAGGCTCATTAAAATTCAGCGGCTGCTGCGCATTTATGATGTGTTAAAGCTTTTTTCGGGCGTGGCTGTGGTGGCAAAAGACGGTGTGCCGCTTTATAAATACACTGCCGGCATAACCAACTTAGATTATCGGGTACCCAACTCGCTCACAGCACAGTACAATTTATTTGGTATATCAGAGTCGTTTACCGCTTTAGCTGTTATGCAGTTGGTACAGCAAGGCAAAGCCAACCTTAATGCCCCATTAGCCAATTACCTGCCTACTTTGCCCGTTGAGTTAAAAAATATAACCCTTAAACAACTGCTGGCACATAGTTCGGGCATAAAAGATTACTACAAAATACCCAACTATGTAGCCAATTTTTTAAACATCACCAAAATTTCGGACTTAGTTGAGCTGATTGCTAATGAGCCGCTGCAATTTGCCCCCGATGCCTTAGTGCAGCGCTCCAGCTCAAACTACGTATTACTGGCAGCAGTTGTTGAAAAACTATCGGGCAAACCTTATACTAAATACCTGCAAGACCATATTTTTGCACCTGCAGGCATGAAAAACATCGCCTCGTATTATTGGTACGAAATTGTTTTTAATAAGGCAGTTGGTTACACCTTTGATGAAAATAACCAACCCATTAGCAATGCCGCTTTTTGGGGCGCTTATCCGTTTGGCGCTGATGGCATTTTTGGCAATGCTGAAGAGATATTGCTGTATGTAAAAGCGCTTAACGACGGTAAACTGCTCAACAAAGAACAAACCGAAACTATGTTTACCGCCCTTACCGACCCCCAAGCCGGCGGCTATGGGCTGGGGTGGAAAGTGAAACGATACAACGACTCTACCAAAGTGGTATATCAAAACGGCGGTGTGCAGGGGTTAAGCGTTTTCCTAAGCCACGCACCCAAAAGCAAATATACCGTAGTGGTTTTTTCTAACTATAACCCCAATACTGCTCAACAAATAGGCAGCATGATAGACCAAGCCCTTTATACCGACGACTTTCAGGTGCCCGCCAATGCCGTTGCCTTTCAGTTAGATAAATTAGCCCAAGATTTTGGCTTTGATTATGTAATTGCCAATTTTGATGAGCTTACCCGAAAAAATGGCGTTAAAATAGATGCCCCTTGGCTGCTACACGGGTATGGAAGAGACCTTATGCAGAGAAACGAGTTTGCCAAAGCTATGGACATATTTAAAATTAACGCCCGAAAATTTCCTAACGACCCCGTTATTTATGACGGATTGGGTGAATGCGCCTTTAAATCAAATCAGCCCGAATTGGCAATTCGCTATTTTGAAGACAAACTCCGTATTAAACCAGGCGACTCTTATGCTACCACTATGCTCAGAGTTATTAAAGAAAGGCGCTAAACAACAAAAGCGCATACAAACAATTTACCCGATTTTTATACCCAAATGGCAAGAAAACAACGCTTTATGTGCCTAATAACAAAGGGTAGTGGCAAATAATACCGCTAAGAATCAAAGTAGTAAGCTACCTTTGCGCTCCAATCAACCCTGTTTGCCGTTTCATGGCAAACTACCTTTCATTAACCGGTTTTGTGTGGCATGAAAAAATGGATTCAAAAAGCAATTGTCCAAAAAATTGTTTCGTATTTACCTTTTGGCAGACAAATTAACTATTTATTTCAAAAATATGTAACCAAAGGCGTTTACCTTACCGATACCTATTTTTACGACCGGTTAAATCATGCCACACAGCATTTGGCTGCTTACCACCGTTTTACCGGAAACCCGATGCCCAATTCGTGCTTAGAGCTTGGCACAGGCTGGTATCCTATAGTGCCTATTGCTTTCTTTTTGAGCGGTGTGCAGAGCATTTATTCTGTTGATATTGCTTTTTTAACCTCCAAAAAGCGCATAGCCACCACCCTTGCCATGTTTGCCCAAGCACACCGGCAGCAGCGCCTGCCCAATTACTTGCCAAATTTACAACCCCAAAGGCTTCAACTACTGCTCAACCTTATTGACCAACTGCCCACCCTTACCCTGCCCGATATTTTAAACCAACTCCACCTCCATTACCTCATAGAAGATGCCCGCCACCTTTCTTTGCCCGATAACTCGGTTGATTTGGTTAATTCAAACAATACCTTTGAGCATATTTACCCGCAATTATTAGAGCCCATTTTGCTTGAGTTTAAACGGGTGGTTAAAAAGAATACCGGCATAATGTCGCATTTTATTGATATGTCTGACCATTTTGCCCACTTCGATTCGTCTATTACCATTTACAACTTCCTCCAATTTTCCGACCAACAATGGCAATGGATAGATAATACCATTCAACCCCAAAACCGGCTTAGGCTGGCAGATTACCAACAATTGTATAACCATATTAACCTGCCCATTACCCATCAAAACCTGTGGCACGGTGATGTGGCACAACTTACAATGGTACCGCTCCACCCGCATTTTGCCAACCAAAACCCCGATATGGTAGCCGTGAGCCATTGCCATTTCATTTCGGTTATGTAGCATTTGCCCAAACTGAACACAACCAGCTAATTTTACTATTCTTGTAAACCACAAATTGCGTTACCAATTTTATTTGCCATGCAACAGTATCACCAACTACTCCAAACCATACTTACACAAGGCATAACTAAAACCGACCGAACCGGCACCGGCACCATCAGTATTTTTGGTTATCAAATGCGTTTTAACCTTGCCCAAGGGTTTCCGTTGGTTACTACTAAAAAATTGCACCTTAAATCTATTATACACGAGCTGCTATGGTTTTTGCAGGGAAACACCAATGTAGCCTACCTTCAACAAAACGGCGTGCGTATTTGGGACGCATGGGCAGATGAAAACGGCAATCTGGGTCCGGTTTACGGCTATCAGTGGCGCTCATGGACAGGCGCTAACGGCGAAACCATAGACCAAATTACCGACCTTATACACCAAATAAAAACCAATCCGCACAGCCGCCGCCTCATTGTAAGCGCATGGAATGTAACCGATATTCCGCACATGGCTCTGCCGCCTTGCCATTGTTTGTTTCAGTTTTATGTTTCGGAGGGTAAGCTATCTTGCCAGTTATACCAGCGCAGCGCCGATGTATTTATTGGCGTACCTTTTAACATAGCCTCCTATGCACTGCTCACCCTTATGGTGGCACAAGTAACCGGCTTGCAACCCGGCGAGTTTATTCACACCTTTGGCGATGTGCATATTTACCTAAACCACATAGAGCAGGTAAAACTACAGCTAAGCCGAACCCCCTACCCACTGCCAACTATGCAGTTGAACCCCAATGTAACCGATATTTTTGGTTTTTCTTATCCCGATTTTACCTTGCTAAACTACCGGGCTCACCCGCATATACCGGCGCCGGTAGCGGTGTAATCTCTTATAAACCACATTTTTATTAAACTCAATTGCCCAATGTTTGAAAAAATTATTCATACCAATGGGCAGCATTTTTCTGCTAATTGAAGGCGGCGGTTACCGGTCGGTTGATGCTAAACTACGCAACCCTACATACTAACCCACTTTCCGCACCCCCATTGGCGTTTTGAATAATTAACCCAATATCGGGCTACTGGCAGTTGATACCTGCATAGCGTAATGTTAAGTACCAAAAAGGAAGCCTATCAATAGTACCCGATGTTGAACGCC
>DDVC01000249.1 GCA_002345145.1 Bacteroidetes bacterium UBA2322 | reverse complement strand
ACCGGCAAAAATTAGCACACGGATAACACGGATGGAGCTGATTAACACCGATTTTTTAAAAATTAAAGGTTCAATTGGGTAAATGATTCAATTTTACCCGAGTTTATCCGTTTAATCTGCGCTATCTGTGTGCCCTTTTTGCTGAAAACAGAGATGAATAGCTCAATTTATACATCAATCTGAGGCTGCACCCCTTCAGGCCTTGGCGGGTGCCGGTAGTGGATAGTTGGCAATAAATGCTTGTCAATTTTACACATAACTATAGTTGTTCATCAGGTTCAATGAACAAATAAAAAAGAACCAATGAACCTTAATTAGTGTTAAAGTACTGCCTCATACCCATTCATTTGCACGCCAAGCCATTAACAGTACTTCTTAACTTTTTTATTAAGATACAACCATGCAGCAGTTGCTTTCCGTTTTGCCGGAATATGAAGCGCTTGCCTTGCAAACGCTAAGCAGCAATCACCTCATTGCACCCATACAAGTAGAACACCTGCCGCTGCTTTTTATGGTAGATACCGGCGCATCGCACACCTGCATTGCTACTGAAACAGCCTCGTTGCTGCGGTTGCCCACATCGGGCAATGCCGATTTGCTTACCTCTGCCACAGGAACGCAAACCGGCAATATTGACCTTGTTTTTGCCGATTCTATCACGCTTGGCAATATCACCTTACACAGGCAATCGTTTATGGCTATTGATTTTTCGCATATCAACCAACGTTTGGCATCAATGACCGGTATTACCGTACAAGGCATTTTAGGCGCTGATATGTTATTGGCGCTCAAAGCGGTAATTGATGTGGCTAATGCGATTATGTATTTAAAAAAATAATCAATTTAAGTGTTGCCGCCCTTTCACCAACCACTTGACCACCAACTAAGCCAATCCCATCTTACCAACTACTGCCATTACCGCATCTTTACTCATGCAAGCCACTACCCCACTTCGGTTTAATACCTGCTTACTTTGCAACAGCCCTATGCTTACCGATATGCCTATATATGCCAAAGATAAACTTACCCGATGCCGGAACTGCGGGTTTGTTTTTGCCCGACAAATTCCTACCCAACAGGAATTGATAACCGAATATGCCAAATATGCCCGAACCCGCACCCTGTCGGTCATTACCGCCAACCGCTATAAACAACTGCTTAACCTATTTGAACCATACCGAAAACTGAACCGACTTATAGATGTGGGTGCCGGCGAAGGACATTTTATAGAAATTGCGGCACAAATGCAATGGATTACCTATGCCACCGAGTTTGACCCGCGCGCCGTAGAGCTTTGCCGCCAAAAAGGAGCAATAGTGCAGGAAGGTAAGCTGAATGCCGATAATTATCCAGCGGGATTTTTTGACCTTATTTTTTCATCGGAAGTAATGGAACACATTAATAACCCGATTGAGGAAGTGCAAAATTTTTACCAGATATTGCGCCCCGGTGGATTGGTGTATGTTACCACACCCAATTTTAATGCCCTTTCTCACTTGCTGCTCAAAAACCGCTGGAATGTGTTTAATTATCCCGAACACTTGTGCTACTACACGCCTAAAACACTAACCCGATTATTTACTAACTGCGGTTTTAAATTGGTAAAATTACAAACAACGGGCATTTCGCCCACTCGTTTGGCGGCTTCGGGCGGCAAGCTACCGGTATTAGGCAGCAATGACGAAGCTCTGCGCCAAGCTACCGAAACCAAACCCCTGTGGCAATTTGCCAAGTTTACTGCCAATGCCCTGCTCAACCTTACCCGCAAAGGCGATACCATTAAAGCATGGTTTGAAAAAGAACGCTAAAAACCCTAAAACGCAATAAGTTTTACTTGCCCGGCTTAAACTTATAACCCACACCTTTTAGCGTTTTAATGTACCCTTTGCCCAATTTTTCGCGCAGTTTGCGTATGTGTACGTCTATGGTTCGGTCGTTCACAATTACATCGGTGCCCCAAACTTTGTTTAAGATTTCTTCGCGGGTAAATACCCTGCCGGGTTTAGAGGCAAGAAGGTAAAGCAGTGCAAACTCTTTGCGCGGTAGTTCAAGCGGCTGCCCGTTTAGCTTAATGGTATGCGTTTCTTTGTCAATAACCAGCCCCATAGCGGTAATAGTGTGCTCATCTGTGGCAGGTTCGTTTTTAGACGTGCGCCGCAGGAGCGATTTTACCTTACTTACCAACAAACCGGGTTTCATGGGCTTGGTAAGGTAATCATCAGCGCCCATATCTAATGCCATTACCTGGGTAAACTCTTCGCTTCGGGCGGTCAGAAAAACAATAATGGTGTCTTTCATTTCGGGCAGCGCAACCAACTCTTTGCAGGTTTGCATACCATCTAACTCAGGCATCATAATGTCTAAAATGATGAGTTGGGGCAGGTGTTCTTTTGCCAGTTTAATAGCTTGTAAGCCATTAGGGGCGGTAATTACGGTAAAACCCTCTTTTTGCAGGTTGTATTGCACAAATTCCAGCGTATCGGGTTCATCGTCGGCAATAAGAATTTTAATTTCAGGTTGTTCCATTGAGTTGGATTTTGGTAATTAGCGTATAGTTGTTTACCCTCATTTTTGCGCTAATTTTCCTGCTGCAAAGGTAGCTTTTTTTTTAAACCTGCACACTATTTGTGTTTTGGGCAGGCAAATTACCGCAGGGCATGTATTTTTGCGAATCACTTTTGTACTTACAAAACACCCTGCATTGCCCTTGTAAATTTGGTAGTAAATGCCGTTTTTTTCAAATCAAATAACCTATTGTAGGCAAACACCTCAAACATTTTTACTAAAAAAGCCTATCTTTACCCCGCATAGTTACACCTCATTTTTAAACGCCTCACCATGACACAAGTTTATCGATACGGATTTATAGGCGCTCTACTCGATGAGTATGAGCGCGCCATAGCAAACTACCAGCAAGTAATCCTTACACTCACCGATGAACAGTTTAATGCCATAGTAGATACCCAAACTGCCGACCCCGATTGTGTATCTGTTGAAACCATTACCCGGCATGTTATTAACGCCGGATATGGTTATGCTAATTACATACGCCGCCAATATGACGATGAGCCGGTAGAACACAACCGCAACTATACCCTACCCGATGCCATAACAGCCTGCATACTGCTCAACAAAATGTTTCAGTTTAATGTGCAAACCCTCCAAAACAAAATGGATATTACCGACGATGTAGTACTTAATAATATCATACATGTTACATGGGGTCAAAAATATGATATGGAGCAATTGCTGGAACATGCCATAGTACATGTTTTGCGCCATAGGCGGCAGGTAGAAAAATTTAAAACCCTTATGTAAAAACTCATCGGGTAGCTTTTATAGTTTTGTTATTGCTCTGTTCCTATGTTACCTTTGCGTTTTCATTTTAGCAATTTTTACTCCTCTATAATGCCTGTAACATGCCAATTATTGCAATAAATTTTCTGTTTCGCGCTATACTTCACTTTACCATGTTGGCGGTTTTATTTACTGCAAATGCCTTAGGTTTAAAGGCGCAGCCGTTTAAAAACCTCAGCAAATACGAAGCCGTTTACGCCACTTACCAAAACGAAAAGGGTAAAACAGTAACCGAAGCCGGACACATTTACTATTTGCCAAAATTAGGTAAACCCATCAGCGCTAAAGAGCTGAACCAACTGTATCCGTTTACCCAAAACAACCTGCCCGAAACCTGGCTAGGCATGGTGCGCACCCGATTATCGGAAACTGATAAAACCGAGTATTTGGTGGTTTTTGACTGGGGGATGTCGGACGATTACAATTTCACCTTTTTCCGTATGGACAAAGACACCCTCTTGCCGGTGCAGCAAACCCAACCCGATGGGCAATTGTATGAATCGTATATTTTTGGAAAACAGATTTACCTGCCCGGAAACGGCTTTATGTACACCGCCGGACACGTAAACAACAGTTTTAACCAGCGCGGTAAGTGGTTTATACAAAACAACCTGCTTTACCAAACCCCGCAGCCCTTTTACTATGTAGGGTTAGAAACCAAAGCCCTAAAACCACTTACCCTTTATGCCGATTTGTCTATGAGCCAAAAAGTTGCCGATATACCGGCAGGTAATGCCCTTACCGTATTGCTGCAACTGCCCCCGCAGCAAGCGCCCCCCACAGGCCAAGCCAGTGATGACTATAACCCCTATGAGTATTTCCTGCTCAAAACTGAATTTGGCTTAACAGGCTGGGTAAAAATAGTAACCTACCTGCCCGATTCACCCATTGAAGGATTGTTTTTTGCCGGCGATTAAACCATGCTATACCTTATAAATCAGCAGTGCATCGGCTATTTGGCGGTTATTACTCAATCGGGGTACTTTATTTTGCCCGCCCAATTTTCCTACCGATTTCATGTATTGTATAAAAGCATCGGGCAAAAGTGGCGTTATTTTAAGTGGTTGCAGTATATTGCCCTGTATTAAATCGGCATAATAGGTATTTTTTTGCTGCATAGCATGGTCAAGGTCAGCCGCAAAACGGGTAAGGTCATTGGGCAAACCATCAAAAGCCACTAACCACTCGTGGTAAGATTTTTCGCTTTCGGGTCTAAAATTAGGGGCAACGGTAAACTCTGCAATCTTTGCCCCGTATTTACCCGATACCTGCTGCATGGCTTGCTCTACTTCTTCGGCAATAACGTGTTCGCCAAAGGCAGAAATATAATGTTTTACCCTGCCCGTAACGGTAATAAGAGGCGGATTTACCGATAAAAACTTAACCGTATCGCCTATATTATACCCCCACAACCCCGCGTTGCTGTTAATAAGTAGGGCATAATTAACCCCTGTTTCTACCTCAGCTAATTGCAGGCGGCGCGGGTTAGGGTTATTTATTTCATTAACGGGCACAAACTCAAAAAACAAACCAGAGTTAGTATTGAGCAGCAATCCTTCGGCATTAGGTCTGTACTGATAAGCAATAAAACCTTCCGAAGCCGGAAACGTTTCAACCGTATCAACAGGTTTGCCCAATGAATGAAACAATTTAGCCCTATAAGGTTCAAAATTTACCCCGCCATGTACCAAAACGCTAAGGTTAGGGAACACCTGCGCCACTTTTTTGCCCGTTTTTTGCATTACCACATCAAAAAACATTTGCACCCATGGCGGAATACCGCTCACCAAACGCACATCAGCGCCAATAGCTTCAAGGGCTATTTTTTCTACTTTGGTTTCCCAGTCATCTATACAGTTGGTGGCGTAAGAAGGCAACTGATTGCTGCGCCACCAAGCCGGAATATGATGATTTACAATACCCGAAAGTCTGCCCATATAAATGCCGTTTTTCATTTCCAGTTCCGGGCTTCCCGATAGGTAAATCAATCTGCCATCGGCGTAGCGGCTATTGCCGGTTTGGTGGGTGTAAAGCATCATGGCATCGCGGGCGCTGTTAAAATGATTGCCAATAGATTGCTTGGTAATGGGAATAAACTTAGCGCCCGATGTGGTGCCCGATGTTTTGGCAAAATATACCGGTTTACCTTGCCACAGCACATCGGGCTGTCCATTTACCACCTTGTCAATATAGGGGCGCATTTGTTCGTAATCTCTAATGGGCACTTGTTGGGTAAACTGCGCATAATTGGCAACGGCGCTAAAACCATGCTCCTGTCCAAACTGCGTATTGCGGGCTTGGCTGAGTAGTTTTAGTAGCCACTGCTGCTGGTGTTTTACAGCGTTTTGGGCGTTGTATTCTATTTGCGAGCTTAATACTTTTGCCAGAAAAGGCGTAAGAAGTGATTTAATTCCCATAAAAAATAAAAGATGTATGAACTTAACAATCGGGGTTATTTTATTTTAATGTTGCGCGTATTGCGCTTTTTTTGCCACTGTTTAAGTTGTTTTTCGTATCTAAAATACAAAAATCCGATAGCCAGCGCTACCAAAGCTAAAAAAAACAACCACCTTATAAGGCGAAAAAATACTATGAGCAGAAAAACAATGGCTACTGCGGTTAAAATTTTTTTCAACATAATTTATGTGTTCAATATTTTAGTGATGGGTAGTGAAAAATGGGTGGTTTTGGTAAATGGCAGTGGGTAATTCATAACTCATAATTCATAACTCATAATTCATAACTCATAATTCATAACTCATAATTCATAACTCACCTTGGTGTTCGGCTACGCAAAACGGCATACATAAGCACTATACCCAAAACGGCAGCAAAAACAAAACCCATAAAGCTAAAATAAGGGATACCACTTTGGGTAATCATAAAACTAATATCGGAGCCTGCAAGAATGGTGAGGCTTATAGACGAAGAAATCAGCAAAGCAACAATAATGAGTGTAAGAATAAGGCGGTTAATGGTGCGGTCTAATCGGTTAAGCGCTTGCTCGTACCCTCTGTGTTCAACCTGAATAAGGAGTTTACCCTTTCGGGTACGCATCAGCACATCGTTTACCTCCGTAGGGAAGGTATTTAAAAACGACAGCAGTTTAGCAGTAAGCGAAAAAGCCTCTGTACCAAGGTTTAAGGGCGAGTATTTTTCTAAAAGCAGTTTTTGCCCATAGGGTTCAATAAACTTAGCTGTGTTAAAATTTGGGTGAATAAGTTTACCAATACCTTCCAAAATAGCCAAGGCTCGCAGAATAATAAACACGCCCCCCGGCAGCCTTATACGGTGGTGGTAAATAACCCTTTGAAGCCTGTCGGAAAACTCAGCCATATTAGACTCACTCACATCAAGGGTAGCAAAATCCTCAATCAGCTCGCCCAGGTCATACTCTAAGGCGCGCATATCGGTTATATTATCATCAATAGCTAAGGCACGCAAGCTATCGGCAGTCATTTTAGGGTTTTGCTGTGCCATACCAATAAAAATGCCGGCAAAAGCCATTTTATCCTTTTTCATCAGTTTACCCACCATACCAAAATCAATAAGGCAAATAACGCCGTCTTCGCGCACCAGCACATTGCCCGGGTGTGGGTCGGCATGAAAAATACCGTATTCAAAAATTTGGGTAAGGTAAATATCAATACCTATTTCGGCAATTTTAGCGGGGTCTAAGTTCCACGCCCTTAGTTGGGCAACATCGGTTATTTTGCAGCCCTTCACAAATTCCAGCACCAATATCTTTTTAGTGCTGTACTCTCTGTAAGCAGCCGGTGCAAAAAATTTTTTATGTTTCTTAAAAGTAGCCCTAAACATTTGGATATTTCGGGCTTCGTTGGTGTAATCAAGCTCTTTTTGCATACTGCGCTCAAAGGCTTCCACTACATCAAGGAGGTTAATGACACCGTTGCGTTCAAAAAATTTTTCGCCCCTTGCCACTACTACTTTAATAATGTTGAGGTCAGTATCTATGAGGTCTGCTACTTCGGGGCGCTGCACCTTTACCACCACCTCCTCGCCCGTTTTTAGTCTTGCTCTATGCACCTGCCCTATAGAGGCGGAGCCAATGGGTTTATCATTAAAGTATTCAAATACTTCGTGCAGTGGCTTACCCAGCTCTTGTTCAATAATTTCTTTAGCTTTGGTAAAATCAAATGGGGGTACTTCGTTTTGCAGTTTTTGCAATTCAATTATCAAATCTTCGGGCAGCACATCGGGTCTGTTGCTGAGTACTTGCGCTAATTTAATAAAGGTTGCGCCCAATTCTTCGCAAACCATGCGTATGCGTTCCCAGCGCGAAAAATCAAAAATAGGACGCTCCTCTCTTACCCATTTAAGCTGCTGTTTTTTAGGAACAAAATTAATGAGTACTGTATTAGCCACCACATCTTCAAAACCATATTTAACCAGTACCCGAATAATTTCGCGCACACGGCGTATGTTTTTAAAAGTTTGGTTAAACAGCATAATGGGGTAAAATCATTTTTTTTGAATAGCAAACTGCAAAGGTACTAAAATAAGGTTTTAAGGGGCTTATAATTTGTATTAACCTGTGGTTGGAGTTGTGAGCTTGCGCAAAGGCTTGCCGCAAAAGGATTTCAGACAGGTGGAGTGATATATTTGGGTGCGCTGCACCTTGTAAATCGGGCATTTAACATGTTTGCTACCTATATTTTGGTGCGCTGCACCCTTTAAAAACCAAACGCTCCATTTTATAGCTGCCCGTGCGTAACACACAAGGGGCAGCGCCCTTCAATCTTGGTAAAACACCTACAAACCATGTCCATTAACAGGTGCAGCGCACCGTAATCTGTTGCCCGTTTTATCAAGTGCAGCTAAACCACACACAGGCTTTACCCCTATCGGGCGTTCATTATAATTCCAACCATCACGTTGTATTAACAACACTCAGGCAAAAATGGTACAAAGAAAAACCGGATTTGCCAAAAAAACAGCAAATCCGGTATTACAATATGCGGTTACTTATACTTGAGCTTAATTCACATCAACAATGGTAGCTGTAGGTTCAGCCGTTTCGTTCATGCCTAATTTGCTCTCAATATCCTCAGCGCGGCTGCCACTTTTACCGCTTTCTTTCTTTTTGATAAATTCAAAGTTAGCCAATACTTTTTCGGCGGCTTCTTTTACTTTGGCTTCAATTTCTTCGCGTTTACCTTCGGTGTCTTTCAAAAAATCATCTACAATTTTTTTGCCCTCTTCTTCTGAGATTTTGCTCTGGGCTACTAAATCGTTTACCACTTTTTGAATTTTTTCGGCAGTGTATGCTATCATACCTACACTGGTGTAAAGAGCTTTTTTCAATAATTCTTCCATGACTTGGTTTATTTTAAGGTGAATTTAAATTGGTATTGAGTGTGGGGTATAGTACCAAATAACCCCACAACTACAATCACCTCTGCAATTGCCATACCAATTTGCATTACAACCTATGCACAATATTTACATTACAACAAATTTTTCTGTTCTAAACAGCTTATTTTCAGACAATTATAAAGATATTTATTTTTTAATAAATTCAATTCAACAACTTTTTGCCGCACCCAATCTGTCAGCCACTCTGCGAAAGTGTCAGTAATTTAGTTGCAATTTGTCACATACAAACGTTAGTAATTTCGGTAATCTTGTCACTTTTTAAGATAGTAATCCAACAATAAATGACAATAGCATGATAAATGCTCAAAAAAAAGCTACTTTTGAGTGACTAATTACAGCATAGAACGTTTATACAAAAAATTGTTTCACTTTTTAATTACAATCAAGTAGCATGGGTTTTTTTTCAGACTTTAAAGGATTCATTTTCAAGGGCAACATTTTAGATCTTGCCACAGCCGTAATCATTGGCGGCGCATTTGGTAAAATTGTATCTTCGTTTGTAAGCGATGTAGTAATGCCCCCCATTGGTTTAATTTTGGGCGGCGTTAATTTTACCGATTTAAAACTAACGCTCAAAGAAGCCCTAGCCGCCACTGCCGCTTCGCCCGAAGTAGCTGCCGTTACCCTAAATTATGGCGCTTTTGTGCAAACCATAGTTGATTTTCTGATTATTGCATTGGTAATATTTTTGGTTTTAAAGGCTTACGCTAATATGCAAAAACAAAAAGAAGCCGAAGCCGCCGCTGCTCCACCCCCTGCACCTTCTGCCGAAGAAGTGCTGCTTACCGAAATCAGAGATTTGCTCAAAAAACAGTAATTAAACACAATTGACCGGCAAAGTGGGGCATCTGTCTTAAAAATAAGGCAAATGCCCCACTTTTCTTGTATTTATAACTACATTTGCATTAAAAGTGGTAAAACCGCTTCAAACCATTATTAACCATCAAATTTTAGTGCCATGAGCAAAATAGACCTCAGCAAAATTTCTACCGATCCGCCTAAAGATGCCGATAAAGAAGCCATTAAAGCAGCAACCGAAAAACTAAAATCAGAAATTGCCGATCTACAAAACCTAATGTTTGCCGAAGGAAAATGGGCATTATTAGTAGTACTCCAAGGACCCGATGCCAGTGGTAAAACCGGCGCTATTAAAGTTTTTGGCGAGGTTCACCCCATGGGTATTAAGGTTAAAAGCTTTAAAAAACCATCAACCGAAGAAGCATCGCACGATTACCTCTGGCGCGTACACAAAGAAACGCCCGCCAAAGGTATGATTCAGGTTTTTGACCGCTCACATTATGAAGAGGTACTCATTACCCGCGTAAATGGATGGGTTTCAGACGAAACTGCTCAAAAACGCTTCCGACATTTGAACGAATTTGAGCGTTTGCTCAACGACTGTGGCACCAAAGTACTTAAATTTTACCTCCACGTAGCCGAAGAGGAACGCCAAAAACGTTTTTTTGAACGCCTCACCGAGCCTGCCAAAAACTGGAAATACAGCCCCGAAGACCTAACCATATTTAAACAGTGGCCGCAATACCAAAAAGCCTACGAAGACGTGCT
>DDVC01000235.1:38235-57223 GCA_002345145.1 Bacteroidetes bacterium UBA2322 | reverse complement strand
TGGGGGTGCGGAAAGTGGGGTCTTAACCAAATTCTTTTTTAAACCGCAAAAAATGCATGCAAGGGTGAGCGCAAAGTTCGCAAAAACTTGGTGTTTTTGGCGTAAAATCTTACCAATTAGCCTTCAAATACACCATGACCTTGCAGGGTGGGCAGTACCTAAGTGGCTGTTATTTTTAACGTGAAGTTGGAATTAACATGAACGCCCGATAGGGGGGTAAAATCTGTATAAGGTTTAGGTGTGTTTGTTTAAATGGGCAGCAGATTACGGTGCGCTGCACCTGATAAGAACATGGTTTGCCTCTGTTCTACCAAGATTACGGGGCGCTGCCCCTTGTGTGTTGCCAACATAAATTGCGCTTTTGGGGTTTTACAAAGGCGCTGCGCACCAAAATATAGGTAGCAACCCAGTTAAATGCCCCATTAACAAGGTGCAGCGCACCGTAATATATCACCCCACCTGTTTGCAAGCCTTTTTCGGTAAACCTTTGCGCAAGCTCACAACTGCAACCCCCACGTTATTTTTAAAAAATCGGCGCTAATCAGCCGCATCTGTGTTATCCGTGTGCTAATAACTGCCCAAAATCTTACCAATTAGCCTTCAAATACACCATGACCTTGCAGGGTGGGCAGTACCTAAGTGGCTACATTTAAACTATACTCCGGTATTATAATTAGGAGGGTATCGGCTTAATCATTCCGATAGGTATAATATGGTAAATGCAATATCTTTCAGCAGTATTGTTGCTGAACAATGGTTTTCGGTTTGGGTGGTATAGGGTTAGTTTCCCACTGCCCATGTATAGGCAGTAGGTAAGCAGCACTGCAACCTGAATTTTTAGATGGGTTACTTCTCCAACTGTACGTTAGCAAGAGGTCTAAATCTCTCTTTCTGTATAAACTATTTCGTTGTTTACCTCGGTAAGGTCTTTTTCTATTTCTGAGTCCACCAAAATGCGTCCGCAGTGTTCGCACAGGATAACCTTACGGCGCAAACCTATTTCTAATTGGCGCTGTGGGGGTATAGTGCCAAAGCAGCCGCCACAAGATGCGCGGGCAATTTTTACCACTGCCAACCCGTTTCGGTACGATTGGCGGATACGGTTATAGGCAATAAGCAATCGTTCTTCTATATTAGCCGCTGCTCCTGTTGATTGTTTGGTGAGTTCTTCTTCTTCAATACGGGTTTCTGCAATGGTTTTTTCCAACTCTTCGCGTTTCAGTTCTAAATCGCGCAAGCGCGCGTCTCTTTTCTGTTTGGTTTCGTTTAGCTGGGTTAGTTTCCTGGCAGATAACTCGGTATTTTCTTTAATGCTTTTGTTGGCAAGCCCTATGTCTAATCGTTGGTTTTCAATTTCTTTGTTCAGCGCTTCAAACTCACGGTTATTTTTAACGTTCATTTGCTGCTCCTCATATTTGGATATGAGTGTTTTGGCGTTATCAATCTGAAACTGCGCTTTTGAAATAATGGCAATAAAATCATCGTATTCAGCCTGAAATTTACTGATACGATGGTTGAGCCCCTCTATTTCGTCTTCTATATCTTTTACCTCCATAGGCAACTCGCCCCTGAGCAGCTTTATTTCGTCTATTTTAGAGTCAATTTGCTGTAGTTCAAACAAGGCGCGCAATTTTTGTTCTACGGTAACAAGTTCTTTGGTTTGATTGCTCATATATGGGAAATTAGCGGTAAGGTTAAAGATAAAAAACCGGATTGGTATTGATTTGGGTTAAAATGGGTGCAAAGTTAGGAATTTTTTCGGTAAGTAGTTCACCCAAAAGTTCAATGGTAAATTGTTCGCTCTCATAATGTCCTATATCGGCAAGAATGAGGTGGTTTTCTGCATCAAAAAACTGGTGATACTTAACATCGGCGGTTATAAACACATCTGCCTTTTGGGCAATGGCATCGGGCAGCAGAGAAAAACCGGCGCCGCCGCAAACAGCTATTTTCTGCACCGGTTTGCGCAGCATTCGGGTATGTCTTATGCAATTGGTTTGCATGGTTTGTTTAAGGTAAGATAAAAAGGCAGAGGGGTCTTGGGGCTGTGGCAGTTCACCTATCATGCCAAAACCAATTTTAGAGTAAAGGTTATCTAATGCGCTCAACTCATAGCTTATGGGTGCAGAGGTGGCAAAGGCGGCTATGGCGGCAATAATTTTACCCTCTAAATGTGCGGCAAAAACAGTATCTATGCGCAGGGTGCCATGTTGTGCATTGGCATCGTGGCTAAGCGTGCTTACACCCAGCAGGTTAAACGAGGTTTCGGCAAAATCGCCTGTTTTACCGGCACCTGCTTCCAGCAAACGGCTGCGCAACAAATTTGCCTGCTCTATGGGGCATAAAACCGATAGTTTTTTGAGCAGTCCTTTTCGGGGCGATAAAATCTGGCAGTTTTGCAAACCTATTTTATCGCTTATCTTTTTGCTCACGCCGGTATGCACACTGTCTAAATTGGTGTGTATGGCATAAATGGCTATATTGTTTTTAATGGCTTTTATAACCGTGCGCTCGACGTAGTTTTTACCGGTTATTTTTTTTAAGCCGCCAAAAACAATAGGGTGGTGGGCAATAACCAAGTTACACCCCCTGTTAATAGCCTCTTCCACTATTTCTTCCGTAGAGTCGAGGCAAATAAGGGCTTGGGTTAGTGTTGCATCGGCATTACCCACTATCAAACCACAGTTGTCATAACTTTCCTGATATTTGGGCGGAGCTATGGTTTCTAATACACTAATTACGTCTTTAATTTTCATGTTGTAAACAGGGTCAAGGTATGGAGGGGTAAATGCAGTCAGCAATTACCCCAAAAAACGCAATAGAGATACGTATTACTCCCATACAATTGTTTCGGAATGTTGATACCAGTGGTTAAATCGGTTGCCGTAAGTTTCTTCTATCGGACCGCGTTTAATTTTCATGGTAGGCGTAAGCAGGGCATTTTCTACAGTCCACTCATCTTTTACCACTACTAAGGTTTTAAGGCATTCATGTTTTTCTAATCGGCTGTTTACCGCTTGCAGGGTTTGGTGCAAACTTTCGCCTATTTTGTGTTTTTCGGCGCTTTTACCCACTTCCGATAGTACTATAAGCGCTATGGGTTGGGGTAAATTGGTGCCCACAACACAAACCTGCTCAATAAACTCATTTTCCGAAATATCCATTTCAATAGGCGCCGGGGCTACATATTTTCCTTTTTCGGTTTTAAAAATTTCTTTAACCCTACCCGTAATTTTAAGGAAATTATCTTTGCCCACTAAACCTTTATCGCCGGTTTTGAGGTAGTGGTTTTCGTCAAAGGTGGCGGCGGTTTGTTCGGGGTCTTTGTAGTAGCCCAGCATATTGGCATCGCTTTTAACCAAAATTTCGCCTATTTCGCTTATTTTTACGTCCACGTGGGGCATTGGCTGCCCCACATACCCAAACATAATGTTATCGGGTCGGGTAAAATGTGAGTAGGCGCTGTTTTCGGTCATGGCATATACCTCTTGTATGGTAATGCCTATTTTTTTGTACCAATCTAACAAAGTAGGCGGAATGGGAGCCGCGCCGGTAAGCAAGTATTTTGCTTGGGCTAAACCAAGGGCTTTTTTGAGTTTATTTTTAATAAGCGTAGAAATAATAGGTAGGGCAAGCAGCAGGTTTAACCTTGACGGGGGTAAAGATTCCAGTATTTTTTTCTGAAACTTAGTCCAAATACGCGGTACTGCCATAAAAATAGTAGGCTCTGCATAGCGGAGGTTGTCGGCAAAAGTATCGAGCGATTGTGCAAAATAAACCGTTGCGCCGGTGTAAATGCTGCCCACTTCTACCAACATGCGCTCTGCAATATGGGAGAGTGGCAAGTAAGAAAAAAAGCGTATTTGCGGTATGTTTTTAAGGTCAATAACCGTAAGGGCGTTGGTAATGGCATAAGATAAGGTATAGTAGGAGTGCATTACCCCCTTAGGCTTGCCGGTAGTGCCCGATGTGTAAATAATGGTAAGCAGGTCGTCTAAATTGCGGTCGGGTGTGCCGGCAATGGGTTCGTGTTTTTCTACTAAGGTATCCCAGTTATCAAACTGCTTATCGGTTTGGTAGTAATCGGGAAAAGAAATACAATGCACCTCATCGGTAAGTCCCTTTTTCATACTTGCCCAGTCATCTAATTTACCCACAAACAGCGCCTTTGCTTCGCTGTGTTTAAGAATGTAGTTTAACGTATCGGCGCTTATATTGGGGTAAAGGGGCACCGATACGTGTCCGCTCATCATAATAGCAAGGTCTGCCATTATCCAATGGGCGCAGTTTTTAGAAACCAAGGCAATTTTGCTGTTGGGCGGTAAATTTAGCGCCTGCAAAGCGGCAGCCATACGGCGCACTTGGTCGGCGGCATCTGCCCAGGTAAAACTAATCCACCTGCCTTCTACAGGTTGTTTCAAAAAAACATCTTTGGGCTTTTGTTGCTCCCATTGGTAAAGCATGTAAAGCGGCGTTTTGTAAATACTTGCGTTTGGCATAGTAACAAGTGGTTGAAGTGGTGAAAGCAAAAATGTGTGTACCGTAAACAAATAGCGCTAAACTGCCCGCAGGCATTACCGTTTTTTGCCCGATGGCGAGTAACCCGGCGGCAGTATGCCCGATTTGGTTTTATGTTTTTTATTGTGTTTTTTGGCGGCTTGCTGCTCAGCATTGGCGGGGCAGCCCGAGCGGTTACAAGATACAGACCCTACTAATAAAAAGGCACAAAATACAAGTAAAAATGTTTTTTTGAACATGAAAAGGCGGTTTTAGAAAAAAGATGATATTTATCTACCCTAAAACCTATTGCCTTGCACTTTTATTGTAAACTGCACACAATTAGTGTTTTAGTAGATAATTGGGCGAAAAATACACCATTTTGACAAAAAAACATACCATTAACAAATTCTAACGCTTAAATTCGCCCTATCTTTTTGCTTGTAACATGGATAAATAATTTTACACACATCAATTTTTTATTTTTATGTCCACATTTACCTACTCCTTTTACCCCGTTTTTCTTACTGCTTTACTGTTGAGCGCCCATATCTTTGCTCAAAATGCAGCTCCGGTTATTGCTAATATTCAGGCTTTTCCCGATGAAACCAATAACCGCATTACCCTCACTTTTGATGTAACCGATGCCGAAAATGACCCGTTGGAAATAGAACTTCGGGTTTCCGATAACAACGGCTACAGCTATTTGGTAGATGTTAGCGCCGTTTGGGGCGATGTGGGTTACCCTATTACCCCCGGTGCGGGAAAACAAATTACTTGGGCTTACAACCCAACTACAACAAATTCGGGCGTTTACTTTTTAAAGGTAATAGCCGATGACCGTCAAACACCCGATATTCAGGCTATTGTTGACCAAGTTAGCCCCGATAATTTAGCCTCCATGCTCGGTTTTGTGCAGGGTGTAAGGCATTACACTGCCAATCCTACCCATATAGCGGCGGTAAAAGATACACTTGAAGCCCGATTTACCAATGCCGGACTCCAAACCTCCCGACAAGATTTTACCGTAGGCGCACTATCGGGGCAAAACATCATAGGCAGGCAGCAGGGGCAGGGCGATGAAACGGCTACGGTTATCATTGACGCTCATTTTGATTCAGTTGCCAATGCGCCCGGCGCCGATGACAACGGCTCAGGCGTAGTAGGCGTGTTGGAAGCCCTTAGGGTTTTGGGCAACTATCAGTTTAGGCACAACATTAAGTACATAGGGTTCGATTTGGAAGAAAACGGGCTCATAGGCAGCAGTTATTTTGTAAACAACGGCGGTATTGAGCCCTTTGAAACCCTAAAAGGGGTGCTCAACTTTGAAATGATAGGATATTACAGCAATGCGCCAAACTCCCAATCGGTGCCGGTAGGGTTTAACCTCCTTTTTGCCGATGCCTATAGCCAATTGGTGGCAGACGAGTTTAGGGGCAATTTTTTGATTAACGTTGCCAATACCGGTTCTAATCCCCTCCGAGCCGCCTTTGACAGTTGTGCAGCCTTGTATGTGCCGGCGTTAAAAGTCATTTCCCTTTCGGTTCCGGGCACAGGCACTATTGCCCCCGACCTTCGCCGAAGCGACCATGCCAAATTTTGGGATGCCGGACACAAAGCGCTCATGCTTACCGATGGCGCTAATTTTAGAAATATACACTACCACACCCCAAACGATGTGATTGATGTGCTTGATTTTGATTTTATGGCTAATAACGTAAAAGCTACCGTGGCTACTGCTGCACACCTTGCCGGCATACGCCACTGCACTACCGCCCTTACTGCTGCAAGCATTACCACCGCCATACAACCCGCTGCCACACAACTAAACGGCGCCTTTACCCTACACCCCAACCCCGCCGGCAACAGCGCCGCCATTACCCTGCCCCATAACCTGCCGGTTGCCCAACCCCTCCAATTGCAAATTTTTGATGCCAAAGGTAAGCCGGTATCTACCCAGCAACTTGCCGCCAACCCCGGCGCTACCGCCACACTCCGAACCGATATGCTCCCAAACGGCGTTTATATGGTTCTTTTAACTAATGCCCAATTTAAAGCCGTGCAAAAATTATTGGTAAACCGATAACCGATAAAAACCCCCGATGAACACCCTACTACTCATCGGGATTTTGTAAACTTTTGCCCGGTCAAGATGTTTATTGGTACAACTGCATTTAACGTACAACAAATTGCCTCCCGCCACTCTGACCTTTTGACGTATAGGGCAATTACCATTTTACCCAAAAAAAACGTACCTTTGCACCCGCATTTAACCGTACACAACATTTCATTTTTCAACATAATTTCAACAAATGAACGCTGTATCAACATCAGTAGATGTAAACCTGAAATACAAAGTAAAAGACATTTCGCTTGCCGAGTGGGGAAGAAAAGAAATTGAACTTGCCGAAGCCGAAATGCCCGGACTAATGGCTTTGCGCCAAGAATACAAAGGACAAAAACCCTTAGCCGGCGCTCGTATTGCCGGCTGTTTGCACATGACTATTCAAACCGCTGTACTTATTGAAACCCTTATCGATTTAGGAGCCGAGGTAAAGTGGTCTTCTTGTAACATTTTTTCTACCCAAGACCATGCCGCAGCAGCCATTGCCGTAAAAAATGGCGGCGTGTATGCTTGGAAAGGTATGAACAACGAAGAATTTGACTGGTGCATTGAGCAAACCCTCTTTTTTGGCAGCTTTGACCGCCCGCTCAACATGATTTTAGACGACGGCGGCGACCTTACCAATATGGTACTCGACCGCTACCCCGAATTGGTTCAAGGCATTAAGGGCATTTCGGAAGAAACCACCACCGGCGTACACCGCCTATATGAGCGCATGGAAAAAGGCACCCTGCCGCTGCCCGTTATTAACGTAAATGACTCGGTTACCAAATCAAAATTCGACAACAAATACGGCTGCAAAGAATCATTGGTAGATGCCATACGCCGCGCTACCGATGTAATGATGGCAGGTAAAGTAGCCGTAGTAGCCGGTTATGGCGATGTGGGCAAAGGTTCGGCAGCCTCGCTGCGCGGTTCCGGCGCACGCGTTATTGTTACCGAAATTGACCCCATTTGCGCCCTCCAAGCCGCTATGGACGGCTTTGAAGTAAAGAAAATGGTAAACGCTATTCCCAAAGCCGATATAGTAGTTACTGCTACCGGCAACTGCAACATTGTTACCGAAGAACACTTCCGCCTCATGAAAGACAAAACTATTTTGTGTAACATCGGGCATTTTGACAACGAAATTGATATGGCTTGGCTAAACACCAATTACGGTCATACCAAAGTAGAAATTAAACCGCAGGTGGACAAATACACCATCAACGGCAACGATATTTTGGTGCTTGCCGAAGGAAGATTGGTAAACTTGGGCTGTGCTATGGGACACCCCTCTTTTGTAATGTCTAACTCATTTACCAACCAAGTGCTTGCACAATTGGAACTCTGGCACAATGCACACAACTACGAAAACAAAGTGTATGTGCTGCCCAAACACTTAGACGAAAAAGTAGCCCGCCTACACCTTGCCAAAATTGGTGTGGAGCTTGATGAGCTTACCCCCGAACAAGCACAATATATAGGTGTAACCGTAGAAGGACCCTACAAGCCCGAATACTACCGCTACTAACAGGTAAATTATTCCGATAAAACCCTAAAAAAAAGGGGCTCGAAAAAAACGAGCCCCTTTTTGTTTTTGATTTGGGGTAAATGTTCTAAGTTTGCGCCGCATTAACAAATCTTAACCCCCAAGTTAAATTTTATCATCGGGCAAATTACTTGCCTATTTTGCCCACCAACTCAACTTTAACCTGCCTTTTTCCTGCCTTCACCCACCATTTGCACGAGAATGAAAAAAACAAGGTTAAGTGTTAATATAAACAAAATAGCCCTACTGCGCAACGCCCGCGGCGCTAACCTGCCCAATTTGGTGCAGGTAGCCCAAGATTGTGAGCGCTTTGGCGCCGAAGGCATAACCGTACACCCCCGTCCCGATGAAAGACATATACGCTACAGCGATGTGTATGAACTCAAAGAGGTTGTTACCACCGAATTTAACATAGAAGGCTACCCCGATGAGCGTTTTATGGATATGGTACTCAGTGTTAAACCCCACCAATGCACCTTAGTACCCGACCCACCCGGCGTACTCACTTCCAGCGCAGGCTGGGACACTCTTACCCACCGGCAATTGTTGACCAATACCGTAAACAGGCTCAAAGATGCCGGTATCCGAGTTTCTTTGTTTGTAGAAACCGATGAAAATAAGATAAGGAGCGCCGCAGCCACCGGCGCTCACCGCATAGAACTCTACACCGGACCCTATGCCCACCACTATGCCCAAAACCCTCATGCAGCCATAGCTCCCTACCTTACCGCAGCACACACCGCCACTGAGGTAGGCTTGGCTTTAAACGCCGGACACGACCTTAACCTGCACAACCTTCGGTTTTTTGTCCAACATATACCACATTTACTGGAAGTATCCATAGGACACGCACTCATTTGCGATGCCCTCTACTTAGGATTAGAAAACACCATTCAGCGTTATTTGCAGCAACTTGAACAAGTTTAAATTGCTTTTGCAGCAATTTTTAGTTAAAAATTTAACCAAAATTAACTTGCAAATCAACAAATTACTAACTTGCCAAAGTTTTTTTAACAACCAATAAACAAGCATTATTTATTCACAAAACAATTTCGTATGAAAAAGTTTCTTTTACTCCTCCTGTTTGTAACAGTAGCCACCGGGCAACTTTTTGCTCAGCGCACTGTTTCGGGCAAGGTAACCGATGCCGGTAGCGGTCTGCCTTTGGTAGGCGCAAGCATTGTGGTTACCGGCACCACCACGGGAACGGTAACCGATTTTGACGGAAAGTATTCGCTCAGTGTGCCTTCGGGTAAGGAAGAGCTTACCGTTTCATTTTTGGGTTACCAATCTCAAATTGTTCGTTTAGGCGCATCTAACGTTGTAGATGTAGAACTTGCCGAGTCGTCTATCATTACCTCCGAAGTAGTGGTAACTGCATTGGGCTTAAAAGCTAAACGCGATGAAAGCGCTTCTGCTACCTCCCAAATCAGCGGCGCTGCCGTAGGCAGGTCAAACGAAGCAGGCGTAATTAACCGTTTGGCAGGTAAGGCTGCCGGTGTAAACATCACTACATCCAGTGGTGATCCCGGCGCCGGTTCTTACATTCAAATCCGCGGTCAAAGTACCATTACCGGCAACTTGCAACCCCTTATTGTGGTAAATGGTATTCCTATTTCTAACTCTGAAAATGGCTCGGGTTTTACCCTCCGCACCGAAGGTACAACACTTGGCTCACGCTTAAACGACCTTAACCCCGAAGATATTGAGTCTATTGAAGTACTCAAAGGCGCTTCGGCTGCTGCTTTGTGGGGTACCCGTGCCGCCAATGGGGTAATTATGATTACCACCAAAAAAGGCGCTAACGTGTTGGGTACTGACAAAAAAGTGGACGTAAACTTCCGTACCTCCATATCCTTTGACCAGGTAAACCGTTTCCACCCCTTGCAAAAAAATTACGGACAAGGTACAGGCGGCAATTACAGCCCCACCTCTGCCGGTGGTTTAACCTGGGGTGATAAAATTGCCGACCGACCGGGTGGACCGGATTTAGTGGTTGATGCACCGGGTAAATACTTTAGCGCTACCGGCGCTGACCTGTTTCAAGGGTATTTTGAAGCCGAAGATGGCAGCCGCTACTACCGTATTACCCCCGGCGGTACTGCTGTGTTTGACGCTCAGGGCAATCAGGTAATTGCTGCTACCGATAAATTTGGCGGTAAGCGCTCACGCGATGTATATGACCACGCTACCGAAGCCTTCCGCACCGGACACTACGTGGATAACGTACTAAGCATTAGCGGCGGCGATGCCAGAAGCAACTACTACCTCAGTATTGGTAACCTTACCCAACAAGGTGTTATTAAAAACAACAGCAGCTTCGACCGCAAAAGCATTCGTTTTTCTTCAGATAAAGCATTCAGCAATATCCTGCGTACCAGTGTGAACGCCGCTTACTCACGCTCCAAAACCGAAGGTATCCAGAAGGGTTCTAACCTTGCCGGTTTGTTGTTGGGTACTATTCGTACCTCGCCCGATTTTGACAACTCAGATTATATTGGAACGCGTTACGTTTACAATGCCGATGGCAGCTATACCGCTATCCTTAACCGCCAGCGCAGCTACCGGAATTATTTGGGAGCTAATGCCAACCCCGTTTACAACAACCCGTTCTGGACTATCAATGAACAGGAAAACATCTCAGCCGTTGACCGTTATACATTGAGTGGTGAAGTTAAATTATCGCCCGTAAAATGGTTTGACTTAACCACCCGCCTTGGTGTGGACGGATTTGGCGAAAACCGTACCGGATACTGGCGACCCGGTTCTGCCGGTTCAGAAAGTTTGAACGGACGCTACATTAAAGAATTGTTCAGCGAAGCTCAGTTTGATGCCAACATTTTTGGACGGGCTGCTCACAACTTTACCAAAGACATAGGATTAGAAGCCATTGTGGGTATGAACTTTAACCACCGCCAGTTTAACCAAACCGGTAACGAAATCCGCAGTTTTACCCTGCCCGATGCTCCCGCTAACCTTACCAATACTACACCCGAGAACGTACTCCGCGTTGATTACAAAGAAACAGTAAGAACCGCTGCTGCTTATGGTACGGTAGGTTTACAACTGTACGATCAGATATTTACCAACTTCTCACTGCGTGCTGAAACAGCTTCTACTTTTGGGCCCGATGCAGATCCCACTTTCTACTACCCCTCAGCAGAAGTAGCTTGGCAGTTCAGCAAACTCGTACCTCAAAACGATGCTTTTAGTTTTGGTAAACTTCGTGTAACCTACGGCTCTGTTGGTGTTCAGCCCGGCGCTTATCTTACTGCCACCAATTTCATTCCTGCATTTGTAGAAGAAAGTTGGGGACCCGATCTTGATGGCAACCTTTATGGCGGAACATTCTCTCGTTCTAACATTCAGGGTAACCCGCTCTTAACTCCGGAGCGCAAAACTGAATTTGAAGTAGGTACAGACCTTCGCTTCTGGAAAAACCGTGCAAGCCTGAGCGCTACTTACTACCAAAACAAAACTGCCGATGCTATCTTGTTAGTTGCCACAGCGCCCTCTACCGGTTACACCGATAAATGGGACAATGCAGCAGAGTTAGAAAACAAAGGTATTGAATTGCAAGCAGGCGTTGATGTTATTCAAAAACGCGACTTTAACTGGAACATCGGCTTTAACTGGACCCGCAACCGCAACGAAGTACTTGACCTTAAAGGCACCAATTCTTTGTTCCTCAACGGTTTTACCGGCACCTCTTCTCGCGCTGTAGTGGGTTACCCCATTGGCGTACTTTGGGGTGTTGATTTTGCTCGCAACGACGATGGCAGCCTTATCCTTGATAGCCGCGGTTTTCCGCAGGCTGCAGAGCAGGAAAGTGTTCTTGGCGACCCCAACCCCGATTGGTTTGGCAGCGCCAACACTACTCTTACCTGGAAAGGTTTGTCGTTCTATGCCCAGTTTGATGCTTCTGTAGGCGGCGACATTTGGAGCGGTACCCGCGGCGTATTGAATTACTTTGGCGTATCGGAAGCTACCGGCGTAGAAAGCGTTGCCAGCACCGAACTGAACCGTTATGGCAGTGGCACCATTGCTGCCGGCACAGCTTTCCGCGGTGTAGAGCATGACTTTGGCGGCGGCGTAGTAGCCCTTGATGAAAACTGGTATCGCAACCTTGGCGGCGGTTTTGGAGCTGTTAGCAGCCAGTTTATTGAAGATGCCAGTTGGTATCGTTTGCGCGAAGTAGCCCTTTCTTACCGTTTTGATGGTCAAAAACTGCGCAATGCTACTAAGCTCGATAACATAGAACTCGGCCTGTCGGGACGTAACTTACTCCTCATTACCGAGGTTGAAGGTATTGACCCCGAAACCAACCTTACCGGCGCATCTAACGGTCGTGGTTTAGAGTACTTCAATAACCCCAACACCCGTTCATTCATTGTTTCGCTTAAAATTAACTACTAAACCACAGCAGTTACAGTAAGCGTAATTTCTTAAAACAAATCTTTCTAACTATGAAAAAGTTACTTTTTTATATCCCCATGCTCCTGCTTGCCTTTGGTTTTGTAGGCTGCGAAAAATTTACAGAGGGGTATTCAGAAAACCCCAACAACGCCACTACCCCCCCGCCCGGCAAATTGATGATTACCGGCGTAGAGTTGGCAGATGTATTAGCATCATCGGGCGAAATGGCGCGTTTAGCCGGTATGTGGTCGGGTCAGTTTACCGGTGCCGATAGGCAGTATATTTCGCTCAACAGCTATAATGCTACTTCAGGCGATTTTGACAGCCCCTGGGGCGTTATTTATGCCGGTGGCGTAGGTGAAGCAAGGTTGGTAAAAGCCAATGCAGACGCAACATTAGACAAAGCCATGAAAGGCGCTGCTTTGGTTTTGGAAGCCCACATGCTGGGCACGGCTGCTGCTCTTTGGGGTGATGTGCCTTTTGACCAAGCCGGCGATGTGGAAAATTTCCCTGCACCTGCTTATGAGCCTCAGGAACAAGTTTATCAGAAAGTGCAGACTTTGCTTACCGATGCTCTCGCTAATGTTTCGGGTACTTCTTATGCAACTGCCACTACCATGGGTAGCTGGGCAGAGGTGGCTCACTCACTCAAAGCTCGTTATCACTTGCACTTAGGTCATTACGACATGGCTCTTGACGAAGCTATGATGGGTATTTCTACCCCTGACCGCTCATGGCAGAGTATCCATAACTGCACAGCTTTGGGCGATATCAATATCTATGCTTACTTCATTGACTATGAGCGTTCGGGATATTTGGGCGCTGCTGATGCCCATGCAGTAGCTTTGTTAGACCCCGCCGGCTCTAAATACCGCGGCAATGCTAAAACCGATGAGTCGGGTCGTTTTGCATGGTACTATACTGCCGATGGTTATACCGCACTCGATCCAAATTTTATTGACGGCGCTTTTACTGAGTGCAGCAATTTTGTTTTGTTTAGCTGGGAAGAAAACCAACTCATTATGGCTGAGTCTTATGCCCGCTTAGGCAATGATGACGATGCTTTGGCAGCGCTAAACTTAGTGCGTTCTTATAATGATGCTTTCTTTGGCGCCGGTGATGGTTCTACCTATGCCGCCTACGATTTGGCTGATTTTGCTGCCGGTGGCATTGCTAACCGCCCGGGTAAAACTGCTTCTGAGTCATTATTACTCGAAATTTTGGAAGAGAAGTACCTTAATACCATCGGACAAATTGAAGCATTTAACGACCTTCGCCGTACCGATAACGCTATTGGCGTGCCGGGTAACGATGGTAAGCCTATTCCGCAGCGTTTTCTCTACTCTCAGAATGAGATTAACTCTAACCCCAGTACGCCCAATCCGGTTCCGAGTTTAAACGACCCCACACCGGTTAATGATTAAGGGTGTTTGTTTTTGACCTTTGTTGTGCTTGTTGCAACACTTTGGTCTTGTTTTAAGGTAAAAAGGCTGCTTCGGATTTCCGGAGCAGCCTTTTTTGTTGCTTTGGTGAAAAATGTGATTGTTGCTTGCCCCATGTTTACCAAATAAACAAGGTCCGATTGTTTGTAGGCAACCTACGCCAAACCCGATACTGCTTTGCGCAATTGCGAAACGTCTGCAATACCGGTATGCCGCCATTTTACCTCACCATTTTTAAACAATACAAGTGTGGGAATGCTGCGTATATTTAAAGCCTGAGCAATACCTTGGTTGTGGTCAACATTAATTTTGATAACGTTTACTTTTTCGCCCATTTCGGTTTTAAACTTGTCTAAAACAGGAGCCATCATGCGGCAGGGTGCGCACCAGTCGGCATAAAAATCAATCAATACAGGGGTTTCGCCTTCTACCAGCTCGCGAAAAGTTTTCTTTGCCATGGTTAATTGGATGTTTTAAGTGTTGAATTGCTAATTATGAACACAGTATCATATTAACAAGTGAAAAAACAAAAAAGTTCAAAATTGGGTAAAAATGTGAGAACCGTGTTAACAAGAAAAAAGAGCCGGCAGCAAACTGCCGGCTCCTACACAACCAACTCACTATGAAAAACGTATAGATAACAATTGTTGACAGACTGCCTATTGCACTTCTATTTGAAGACTTACCGGTTTTGCCGCTTCTTTTTTGGGCAACGCTAAAATTAAAACGCCATTATTTTGGGTAGCTTTAATGGCATTTACCTCAATAAGGTTGCCTATTTCAAAAGTGCGTTTAAAATTGGTAAAAGTAAACTCGCGGTGATTATACTTGCGGGTATCTGTGTTTTGGGGCGGGGTTTCTTTTTGGGCAGTAATGGTAAGCAAATTGCCTTCTATTTTAACCGCTACTTCTTCTTTGGTAAAACCCGGAAGCAACACTTCTATTTCAAAGGCATCTTTGGTTTCGGCAATGTTTACGCCGGTAGTTTGTTGGCAATTGTTATGACCATTTTTGGCATACGGAAAGCCGGAATTGCGAAAACCGGCAGTACTGGGAGCAAAATAATGAAAACGCATAACTGATTAGGTTTTGGAGTGTTTTAAAAAAACTGTTTACAATATCCTTTTCAAAACCTGTGCCACTCAGTTTTTTGTGCCTTTTTGCCTATTATTGGCATCGGGGTTAAGACAAAATGGCGGCAAAACTTGTATATTGCTGCCGTTTTGTCTGTTTGGTTGTGTCAAAACTGCTTATGGTGTGGTAATAATGTGAATGGTTTATGGCAAGGATGCAATTTTGGGTTAATACCGGCGCGCTTGACCAAAGGGTTAAGGATTGCGAACAAAAAGCGCAGGTTATGCAAAGTGACATAAGTCACTTTGCATACAAACACAAGTCATTTTCCATATTGCTTGATGGCGGTAATTTTGCAACGAAAATAAAACATTCATCGTAAAAACTCACTGCAATGGAACACAACATGAATTTTACCGACATTGGGCTTCGCTATTTTGCCATGATGATATTAGTAATCATCGGGGGCGTATTTCAATCGCCACTGCTCATGTTATTAGGTTTTCCTTTCTTTTTGTTTGCCATATTGGGTTGGTGTCCGCTGTTTCATATTATGGGCGTAAACCACTATAAACAAATGAAAGGGTAACAAAGCGCTACAAAAGAGTAACAACCATAGGTTGGAGTTGAGTAATGTCAGGAAGGCTAACTACCGGGCATATTGCCCCAGCCGAAGGAAGTAGCCAAACCACCGGTGGCAGTTTCCTTGTATTTATGCGACAGGTCTAAGCCGGTTTGCCGCATTACTTCTACTACTTGGTCGAAGGAAATGACAGGTTTACCAATTCCGAGTCGCCCTGCTGCTAATAAGTAGGCATTATAGGCTTTTATAGCGCCGTTGGCGTTTCGTTCTATGCAGGGTATTTGTACCAATCCCTTTATAGGGTCGCAGGTCATACCCAAGTGGTGTTCAAGCGCTATTTCGGCAGCAATGTTTATTTGGTGAATATCGCCGCCATTGCAATAGCTGAAAAGAGCTGCCGCCATAGAAGAAGCCGAGCCTACTTCTGCCATGCACCCCAGTTCAGCGCCCGATATAGAGGCGTTGTTTTTGATAATAAAACCAATCATGGCGGCTACGAGTAAGCCATATTTAAGGGTTTTATCGGGCACAAGGCAATCATTGCGCAGGTATTCGAGGCAGGCAGGTATAATGCCCGCTGCCCCGTTAGTAGGAGCTGTTACCACCATTTGTCCGGCTGCATTTTCTTCGGAAGTGGCAAGGGCGTAGGCGTTTAGCCGTGCAAAAAGAGCTTCTGCCCAGCGTTTATGCTGTTCATGTTGTTGGGCTTTTTCAAACATTCCTTTTGCGCGGCGGTGAACATTGAGCCCGCCGGGTAGGATGCCTTCCTTTTTTAATCCTCTTTCCACACTTTGGCGCATAACCGTCATAATTTGCCCAATTTGGTCTAAAATTTCGGGCTCTGAAAGGTTAGTCAATGCCATTTCATTCTCCATTAGCACAGTTTCAATAGATAAATTTTGCTCCTCCATAAGCGAGAGCAGCGTATCCATATTGTAGTACACATGCTTAGGCGTTGGTTTGTGGGTAGATAGTGATGCTGCGCTGCTTTCTTCTTCTATAAATCCACCGCCAACAGAATAATAAACCCTTTCCAAAACGGGTCTGTAATGGTGTAGTAATACCATTTTCATGGTATTGGGATGCCGGTAAGGGTTAAAACTGTAATCAAAAAAAAGGTCGTGCTCGGTAAAAGGTATGGTTTTCCCATCAGTAAAGGGTAACTGATATACCACATTAGGCGTTTCGAGCAGGGTGCTGAGCCAATCTGTATTAACCGTGTGGGGTACTTGGCCATACAAACCCGCTACAATAGCGCGGTGTGTGCCGTGTCCGTGTCCGGTAGCGGCAAGTGCGCCATACAGTTCAACCCTTATTTTATAGTGGGCATCAAGGGGGTGTTGGGTAAAATACGCCAAACAAATATCTCTGAAAATTTTGGCGGCACGCATAGGACCTACCGTGTGCGAACTGGAAGGACCGGGTCCTATTTTAAACAGTTCAAAAAAGGAAGTAGTAATCATGTTTGCAGAGTTGGTTGGTTAAGTGGTCATCGGGTATAATTTAACCCTTGTTTCCGTGTTGCATTAAACTATTAAGGGGCAAAGTTAGTTTTAACCCAAATGGTTTTTTACTTGTTTTAAACCATATACTCAATTTAAGCGCTAATTTTGCGTTTGTTTATGCGTGTTTCATCAATAATTCAACCCTCACACATGCGCAGTGTTGTTCTACTTTTTTT
The DNA here is from genome assembly GCA_002345145.1 of Bacteroidetes bacterium UBA2322. Classification (GTDB taxonomy): domain Bacteria; phylum Bacteroidota; class Bacteroidia; order Chitinophagales; family UBA2359; genus UBA2359. The sequence goes on along the minus strand of DDVC01000235.1, from coordinate 39,874 downwards.
TGTTACCGCTATTTTCTGCCTTGTAACTGCACAAGCACAAGACAATGCGCGGTTAGTGGTTTCGGTAAAAGCCGAAGCCGACAGCCTTTGGAACGAAAAAGATCTATGGCTTTATACCGACCCTACTCACTTAGGCGCTAAACCCGATATAGTGAAGCCCGAAAAATCGGGTAAAAAGTTTGCCTTCTCAGTTAGTATCAAACAACCTACCGTTGCTGAGTTGCACTATGCCACCCAAACGCTGAAACTATATATAGAACCGGGCGATAACCTAACAATAGACCTTCAACCTGATGCTGCTAATACCACCTTGCCCGTTTTTTCGGGTAAAGGAGAGTTGCATAATCGGTTTTTGCAAACCTTTTATAAGGAGTTTGCCCCGTTTCATGATAAAACAGGCATGAACGAAAAAATAATGACCACCTCAATAGACGGATTAGAAATGGAGTTGTTTGATGCCCGAAAAAAGCAACAACAATTTTATAAATCATATCCCGATAAAAGCAGTTTTTCGGCAAGTTTTGACACCTTTGTGCAAAATGAAATTACCTATAACTACCTGCACTACGTAGTAGCTTTTCCGATAGTGCGTGCCAATGCCGATGCTAAAATACTTACCGTTAGCCGTATTCCGCAGGTAATGCTCGATGAAATTACCTCAGCTAAGGTAAACAATGAAAGCGCTATGATAAATGAGCTTTACCGTAGTTTTCTTACTTATTACATTACCTACGTAACCTCCGAAATTAACAATCTCAATAAGTTTAAAGACGTAGGATTATCAGTAAAAAACAAGTTTAACCAAATTAGGCAGCGCCTTAGCGGTGAGCCCTATAACTATGCCACCGCCAAATTTTTATACGACCACTGCGACAAAGCCGATGCCGAAACCGTGCAACTGCTGCATCGCTACCTGAAAAGTAACGACGAAGACGGACTATACACCGCCATTATTGCCGAACATTGCGCCGATGCCCTTAATGCGCCCATTGCTGCCAAGCCCGATAAGGAAAAAGGTAAAAAAGACAACTCCGCCGACAGCGCCGAAGATGCCGCCGGCAATATAACCTTTACCACCTTAGACGGTAGCGAAATGCGACTTAAAGACCTGCGCGGTAAAGTGGTTTATGTAGATTTTTGGGCAAGCTGGTGTGGTCCGTGCCGTAAGCAAATGCCTTTTTCAAAAGAACTGCATGAAAAATTGAGCGCCAAACAAAAAAAGAAAGTAGCATTCTTATACATTTCTATTGACGATAGCGAACAGGCTTGGAAAGATGCCATACAAAAAATGGGTATTGAAAACGGCGTACACGGCTGGTCAACGGGTGGGTGGAATTCTAAAATTGCCAAGTTCTTCCAAATTTCCAGTATTCCACGTTATATGCTCATTGACCCTAATGGCAATATAGTGGAACCCAATGCCAAACGTCCGGGCGATGAGTCTATTTTAAATGATATAATTAAACTGATAAAATAAGCGCCCCACAGCGGTTGTTTTCATAGTTTAGTTCGCAATAGGGCAATATCGGTTTCGGATAAGCCGGTTATGGCTGCTATTGTTGCATCGGGCATATCTGTTTTGAGCAGTTTCAGCGCTATTTCCACTTTTTGTTGGTTGCGTTCTTCTTGTCGGGTTGTT
>DDVC01000235.1:25192-37958 GCA_002345145.1 Bacteroidetes bacterium UBA2322 | reverse complement strand
TTCTTGTCGGGTTGTTTCTATTGCCTTTCCAACTGCCTCCTCCAAGGCTTGTTCTTGTTCTATTTTAATGGTAGCGGCATAACTTGCTTCATCGTGCAGGCGTTCTAAAAATTGTTTGTATTGACGGCGTTCCGGTTCTGGCAGGTTTAACAGGTTTAGTTTTTCTTTAACCTCTGTCATGCCCTTTGCTTTAAAGTCAGGTAACACCTCGCTGTTTTTTAAGAAATAAATCCACTCATCAAGGGTGTCTTTAATTACATCGTTAAACTTGGTGGTGCGAATAAGGTAATACCTTGGGTAAGCCTGCTCCACAGTGGGTTTGCCCAATAGTTTTATTTGTGCCGGCGTAAGTTGGAGTTCGGTTTTGGTATGCAATCCTACAAATTTGGTTTCGCCTATGTATATGTAATCATCGCCTTTACCCAGGTCAAAATAGACAATGCTTACGGCAATTATTTTTTTAACATCGGCATATTTAGCGCCTGCCGGCAGGTACTCGGTTACGGCTTTTGACGCGCCAAACAACATGCGCATGAGGTAGTCTAACTCACGGGTGTTTTGTATTTCAATAATGATGTGTTCGCCATTTTCATTTTCGGCGTACAAGTCCACCCGATTAAATTTTTCGGATTCTGCATCTTTGTTGCTCTCGCTTTCCAGCAGCCCTTCTATTTTAATGTCTTCTTTGAGCAATTCGGAAAGGAAGCCTTCCAAAATGCCAAAGTTATTTTTATCCCGAAGTATATGTTTGGCTGCCCAGTCAAATCGGATATGATTTTTACCATTCATGTGTACTATTTTTAGCAAAGATAAGAAAAAAACGTTTTTTGGTTGGGTTGGCTAATAACTACCTGCCGGTGCCAACAAATTGGGTAAATTGACAGCCGGACAACGTAAAATGAACAGATGCGCATTGATTTTTGTTGAAAGCCGAGTATCAGCACAACATAACCGGTGTTTCCAAATTTTAGTTAATTTGTTTAGGATGATGCAGGTTTGTTGGTTTCTTACCTATTGCCCGATTTTCTAAAATTTTACCATACCTTCAATTCAAGACCATGCACTACGAACCCCGTCAGCCCATGCTACGGTTGATGCAATACCTCAAAGTTTATAAAGGGCAGTTATTATGGGCATCGGGAGCCAGTGTGGTGAATAAGGTTTTTGACCTTATGCCACCTTTGTTTGTTAGTTGGATTATAGATACCGTTAGCGGAAATCCGCCACAGTGGTTACATAACTTGCTGGGCAATGCTGCTAATATAACCGTTGCCGGTTTTTTGGCGGCATTAATTGTAGGTATATTTTTTATAGAAAGTTTGTTTGAGTGGATTTATGAACGGGCATTTAAGCGTTTGGCGCAGGCAGTTCAGCACCGCCTTCGCATAGATGCCTATGCCAAAATGCAGGAACGCGAAATTGCTTATTTTGAAGAACAACGCACCGGCAACCTGCTTTCCATTTTAAATAACGACATCAACGAGTTGGAGCGGTTTTTAAACTCCAGTTTTAATACCATACTTCAATTGCTGGTGCTGTTTGTTTTTGCTTCGGTGGCGTTGTTTCAAACCTCATGGCAGTTAGCGCTCATAGGTATTGTACCCATTCCGTTAATGGTGTTGGTAAGTGCATGGTACAGAAGAAAAATAGCTCCTTTGTATTTAGATATTCGCCAATCGGTAGGTGAGTTAAACAGTAGGTTAGAGAATAACCTTTCGGGCATTGCGGTCATCAAAAGTTTTACCGCCGAACAACTCGAAACAGCCCGGGTAGAGCAGGCATCGGAAGATTACCGGCAAAAAAATTTAGCTGCCATTCAGTACAACACCATTTTTATTCCAATTGTGCGCATGTTTATTGCCATGAGTTTGGCAGGCGCTATGTTTTTGGGAGCATACTGGATTATGGAAGGAACAAATCATATTACCATTGGTGCGCTGGCATTTTTTGCCATGATGTTGCAGCGGCTGCTCTGGCCTATAACCGGCTTGGGCAATGTGTTTGACTCTTACGAGCGCGCCCGCGCCGGAGCGCGCCGCATATTTGGGCTAATGGATACACCGGCTGCTATTGTATCTGCCCCCGATGCGGTGCAGGTAGAGCGGGTTAAAGGAGAGGTAGAACTTAAAAACGTTTCTTTTGCCTACCCCAATGGCGTGCCGGTGCTAAATGGCATTAACCTGCACATACCGGCCGGCTCTATGGTGGGGCTGGCAGGCATGACCGGCGCAGGCAAAACTACCCTTATCAAACTGCTGCTGCGTTTTTATGACGTACAAAACGGCAGCGTACTAATTGACGGTACCGATGTGCGGCGTATGCACCTGCACCGGCTTAGGCAGCATATAGCATTAGTGAGTCAAGATGTGTATTTGTTTCATGGCACTATTTATGAAAATATTGCTTATGGCAATCCAAATGCCAACCCCCAAGCCGTAGAGCAAGCAGCCCAACAAGCGCAACTGCATACTTTTATTACCACCCTACCGCAGGGCTACCAAACCATAGTAGGCGAGCGGGGCATAAAACTATCGGGCGGACAAAGGCAACGCCTTAGCATTGCCCGAGCCATATTGAAAAATGCACCTATCCTGCTGCTCGATGAAGCTACCAGCGCCGTTGATACCGAAACCGAACGCGCCATACAAGAAAACTTATACCTGCTTACCCAGGGTAAAACTGCCATAGTGGTTGCCCACCGGCTTTCTACCATACGCCATGCCAACCATATTGTAATTCTTGACCACGGCAGTATTGCAGAACAAGGCACCCACGAAGCCTTGCTTGCCCAAAATGGCATTTATGCCGATTTGTGGAATGTACAAATAGGTGAAACGGTGGGCAACTTGCAATAATAGCCAAATGCTTCACATGCTATGAGGTACAAATGCAATTGGGTAAAACAACTTGCCAATTGTGGATAAACATTTTTGCTACCGGTGTAAGGTTTTTGCTAAATAAGTTACCAACTTGGATTGTTTTGCTACAGAACAATGCTCTTGGCATTGCTTTGGGCAAAGCAATAAGATGTGCCGTACATACATGTTTGGTATGCTTAAGCGCTTGTGCCTTACACATTACTCATCTAACTCAACCTACCACTCATTAGCTATGAAAAAACGTTTGTACCTTCTTTTTGCTTTATTGTTTCATGCCGGTTTATTGCAAGCACAGGGTGCCATATCGGGCAAAATAAGCATTGAGCCCAATAGTGAGCCTGCCATTGGCGCTGCTGTAGTATTGCTTTTACACCCCGATTCGGTAATGGTAAAAGGTGCTGTTACCAATTTAAATGGCATGTTTGAATTTACCAACCTGCAAGCGGGCACTTACCGCATTTTGGCAACTTATTTAGGATACGATAATTTTTACACCAAACCCATTAACCTGCCCGATGCTTCCGGCGCTTTATCTTATACCTTGCCCGATATAACCCTGGCACAGCAAACCCAAAACCTGCAAGCGGTAACGGTGGTGTATAAAAAACCAATTATAGAAGTACTGCCCGATAAATTGGTCTTTAACGTACAAGACAACATTGCCGCAAATGGTGTTAATGCCTTAGAATTGCTCCGAAAATCGCCCGGCGTAGTGGTTGACCGAAATAACAACATCATTCTCCAAGGCAAAGAAGGCGTACAGATTTATATAGATGGTAAACCCTCGCCTTTAAGCGGGCAAGATTTGGCAATTTGGCTTACCAACCTTTCTTCGTTGCAAATAGAAAACATAGAAATTATTACCAACCCATCTGCCCGATTTGATGCAGCAGGTAATGCAGGTATTATTAACATAAAACTTAAAAAAGACCGCCGTTTTGGTACCAATGCCACCCTATCAACTGGTGTAGCGTATGGTTTACACCTTAAAAACGATAACTCTGTTACTTGGAACCATAGAAATAAAAAGGTAAACGTATTTGGTAATTATAGCAATAACTTTGCTAAAAATGAGAGCTATATGCGCTTGAACCGACTCCAGATAGACACTATCTATAACCAACTTTCTATTATGTACGATTCGCCCCGATCGCATAATTTCAAAACCGGCGCAGATTTTTTTGCCCATAAACACCACACCTTAGGGGCAGTAGTAAGTGGTTTTATAAACCAAAGCTCTTTTAACAGCCAAGCGCAAACAGATATAGCCCCTTTTAGCACCAAACTGCTCAATAGTGTGCTGGTGGCACAAAATAAAACCGATGCCCAACGAAAAAATATGGCGTTTAACCTCAATTACCGATTTGCCGATACTACCGGCAGGAGTTTGGGCTTTGATGCTGATTATGCTTTTTTTTGCAACTCCAATAAAACGTTTCAGCCTAATTACTACAAAACTGCCGACCAAACACAAACCCTTGCACAGCGATTATACCAAATGAATACCGCTACCAATATAGATATTTACACCCTTAAAGCCGATTATGAACAGCCTTTTGTAAAGGGAACCCTTAGTGCAGGCGCTAAGTTTTCGCTGGTTAAAACCAATAATGACTTTGATTTTTATGATGTGCTAAATGATGCGGCGCAGCTAAACCCCAACCGTAGCAACCAGTTTATTTATTCCGAAAACATTAACGCTGTTTACCTGAATTATGCCCGAAAATGGACTAAATGGCAGTTTCAGGCAGGAGTGCGCGCAGAACAAACCAACTCCGAGGGCAAACTTACTGCCCAACAACCAAATGGCAACAACAATGTAAACAGACATTATCTCAACTTTTTTCCATCGGGAGGCTTATCGTATCAGGTAAATCCTAAAAATGCCCTTAGTCTTAATTATAGCCGCCGCATAGAAAGACCCACTTACCAAGATCTTAACCCCTTTCAAAGTAAACTTGATGAACTTACCTACGAGCAGGGAAATGCTTTTTTGCGCCCACAATACACCCATAGTGTTTCGGTAAACCATACCTTTAACTATGTACTCAATACCTCGCTTGCCTATAACCACACCAAAGACTTTTTTACTCAAATTACCGATACTACTGAAGGCAACCGAAACTATATTAGTCAGCAAAACTTAGGCAGCCAGCAAACAGCCAGTATCAATATAAGTTATCCGTTTCAACTGCTTAAATGGTGGGGCGGTTTTGCCAACCTAAATGCTTATACCAGCCAATATTTGGCAGATTTTGGTATGGGTAAAACAATAGATGAGCGAATACAGGCATTTTCGGTTTACATGCAACATACTTTTACCATTACGCCTAAAACCACCCTTGAGCTTTCGGGCTTTTACAACTCGCCATCTATATGGGGAGGCACATTTCGCAACCAACGGTTTTGGGGTGTAGATGTAGGTTGGCAGCAAAAGGTATTTGCCGATAGAGGCAACTTAAAACTAAGCATTACTGATGTGTTTCAATCTATGCGGTGGCGTGGCATCAGCAATTTTGCCGGGTTATTTGTAGATGCCAGTGGCGGCTGGGAGAGTAGGCAAATAAGGGTAAGCTTTAGCTACATGTTGGGCAATGACCAGCTAAAAAATGTCTCACAACGCAAAACCGGTTTAGATGATGAAAAGAAAAGGGTAAAATAGCCGCAATTGCAAACCATGCAGCTTTTTTAGCTGATATTTAAACCCAAAATTGCCAATATCTTAACATAACAACGTACTGCCCTATAGATTGTTTCCTTACTTTTGAAGCACCATATTAACCCAATGCCGGGCAAGCAGTTATTACCTGATTCCAATGGTAGGGTTCATACAAGCTAAATCTACACCTGCTTTTATTGCCATGCTCCCAAACATTAGCCCAATAAGAACGCTTATTATAGACGATGAACCCAACGGCAGGTTAGCGCTAAACAGCCTCTTGCACGAGTTTTGTCCTGATGTGGAGGTAGTAGGCATGGCTGATAGCGCTGCTATGGGTATTACCCTCATTCACAGCCTCCAGCCCGAACTCGTATTTCTTGACGTGCGCATGCCTGCTGCCGATGAGGGGTTTCAAATGCTGGAATCGTTAAACCAAATTAACTTTGCCCTCATTTTTACCACCGCACACGATGAGTATGCCATCAGAGCCATTAAATTTGCCGCTCTTGACTACTTGCTCAAACCTATTGATATACTGGAACTGCAAAAAGCCGTAAACCGATACCGGCAACAACGAGGCAAAACCGACCATACTGCCGTAAAAAACTTATATCCGGCAAATAGTGGTAAAAAACAGTTCCAAAAACTGGGGCTGCCCTCTGCCGAAGAAGTTACCTTTGTAAACATACCCGATATTATCCGGTGCGAAGCCGAAGGCAGCTACACCGCATTTTACCTTGCCAACCAACCTAAGATATTGGTTGCCAAAACGCTTAAATACTACGAAAACCTGCTCCAAGATATTGGTTTTTACCGAATACACGATAGCCACCTCATTAACCTGCAACATGTAAAAAAGTACTTTAAAGAAGGGTCGGTTATCCTTTCAGACGGCTCGCAAGTGTTAGTGTCGGCAAGGCGGAAAAAGGCTTTTCAAGAAAAACTGTACGGTGGCATGTAGCGCGCAGGGCTGCTTTATTGAACCCCCCAAAAAAACGCGCAAACAATTACCCCGCTCCCTTTGTTTTACCGGCATGAAAATACAACGCTTTACAGCCCTGTTATTGGCAATATCGGGCTGCTTTTACTTTTTTACCGGTTGTGCCAACAGACAAAGCGCACAACTGTTGCCCCAAAATAATCTAACTTCACCAGAAACAGTTATGGAAAATAAAGAGCCTGTTATTTTGCCCGATTCTTTGGAAATTGCCACATTGGGGGGCGGTTGCTTTTGGTGTTTGGAAGCCGTTTACCAAAGTTTGGAAGGCATAGAAAAAGTAGTGTCGGGATACGCCGGCGGAAATATAAAAAATCCTTCCTATAAGGAAGTTTGTACCGGCAGAACCGGACATGCAGAGGTGGTTCAGGTTACTTTTAACCCCGTCATCATTAGTTACGCCGATATTTTGGAAGTATTTTGGCATATACATGACCCCACTACCCTTAACCGGCAGGGCAATGATGAAGGAACGCAATACCGTTCGGCAATTTTTTACCACAGTCCGGAGCAAAAAGCCATTGCCGAACAATCTAAATCCAACGCCCAGGTATCGGGCTTATGGCTCAACCCCATTGTAACCCAAATTGAGCCGCTTACCAATTTTTATCCTGCCGAAGACTATCACCAAAACTACTTTAATGATAACCCCAACCAGCCCTACTGCGTGTATGTGGTTAGCCCTAAAGTAGAAAAGTTTAAAAAACAATACAAAGACCGCCTCAAAGAAGGGGTTAAGTAAGGCAAAGAATAAAAGCGCTATTTTTACCCATTGGGAAAAACAATACCACAGGCTTTTTCTGATGTTTGCCATAGTTTAGCCCGCATATCTGCATCATCGGCAAGTTTGCTGTAAGCAACGGCTTTTGGTTTATCCCATATACGGTTTAACTTACCTGTGCAACTGTAATACCTGCCGCTAATGCCCGCCACATCGGGCGAAGAGGTGAGGTAAATGCCGGTTTTTGCCCCTTGTTCAATGCTCAACCCCACCACTCCCGACCAAACCGACCAAGCCCATGCGTGGAAACTACTCATAGCGCTTTTGGTACCTATATCGGTTTTAATGGTACCCGGGTGCAGCGCATTCACTGTAACATGCGTGTTTTGCAGTTTTTGGGCTAAATCAAGGGTAAACATCACATTAGCAAGTTTGCTCTGTGCATAGGCTCGCATAATGAAATAACCTTTATTGCGGGTAAACGATTCTATATCCATGCTTACCCCAAAACCAAAATGCGAGTGCGAAGCTACGTTTATAACACGGGCATAAGTAGAACGCTGTATATGAGGCAACAGCAAGCCGGTAAGCAAAAAATGCGAGAGGTGATTGGTGGTAATGGTTTTTTCATACCCGTCTTCGCCCAGCTCAAAACGGCTAAAGGTAGCGCCGGCATTGTTAATAAGTACATCAATTGCCGCTGTACAGGCTATTATTTGAGCCGCCGCCTGCCTTACCGAGGCAAAACTAAGCAGGTCTGCCAATACATAAGTTGCGTTGTTAGTTCCGGTTTCGGTATGCAAACGCTGCATGGCAAGTTGTGCTTTTTGTTCATTTCTGCAAACTAATATCAGGTTAGCGCCTTGTAATGCCAGCTCTTTTGCTGTTGCAAAACCTATGCCGTCGTTTCCGCCGGTGATAACCACAATTTTTCCGTTCATTAGTTTAATTTTAGGTGTTTGTTACGCAATACTTCAATTTTACGGGGTTTGCCCTTAACAAAAAGTTGAGCCGGCATTAAGTCTTACTTGGGCTAAAAGAATTCCGATGCTTTACTGCATTTTTAGTACTTTTACCACATCAGCCGCTTGTAGCCGCACCAAATACATGCCCGATGATAACCCGGCAGGCGCTAAAATTGTTTCTGAGGTCATTGGGCGAATTTGTGTGTGCAATACCGGTTTTCCCAATAGATTGTAAACCCACATTTGGCAAACAGAAGGGCTAAAATTGGTTGCTAACCAACCACCCGGCACTTTAGACAAACTGAGCGGAAAATCTGCCTTTATTGGGGTTGTTAGGTTTGGTGCAGCTACCGCCACCGGCACTTCTAACTGGGGCAGGTAAGTACAAACGGCATTAAACACATCGGCTTCTATGTGATAAAAAGCGCTGTTTGTCGGCACATCGTACCCTACACCGCAGCCATTGGTAACAAAAATTACCCCTATGCCGCCTTCATCGGCAAAATAAAAATCGCTCACCAAACCATATGCTTCGCCGGCATGACCCCACATAGCCACATCGGGGCATACAATATCGGCATTAGGTGTATTGGTGGTTTGCTGCATACCCAGCCCCCAACGGTTAAAAAGGTTGTAGTAATTATTGCCATTACTGCCGTTAAATTGCCATTGCACCGTTTTCATTAGTTGAACGGTACTGTCTTGCAATATGGATACGTTATTATAAGTTCCGTTTTGTAAAAACATAACAGCAAACCGTGCCAGTTCTGCCGCCGATATGCGCAAACCGCCCTGTGGCGCAAACCTTAGCCCATTGCTGCCCGGTAAATAACCCGAAAGGTTGGGTGGCAAAGGCGCTATGCCTTGGTAATTATCTGCTTGGGGAGTCCAGTTGCCATCGGTTTTTCGATATAAAACGGCAACATTATTTATATTTGTTATGTCATTTACGTTAAAACTGCCGGTAATACCCATAGGCAGCAATACATGTTGGCGCATATATTGGTCAAATCGTTGACCGCTAAGTTTTTCAATCAGTGTGCCAATAATGCCATAGTTTACATTGGCATACTGAAAATAAGCGCCGGGCATGCGATTTTGAAACAGGGCTGTTTGGTAATAAGCGCCGGTATCGGTAAGGAGTTGGTAAATGGGTGGGGGAGGAGTTTGGTTGTAAGTGGGGGTTAAAAAATTATCATAAGCAGCGCCGTCTCTGAATGAGGAGGTATGTGCCAGCAACATGCGCGGAGTAATGGGCGTGGTAGGGTAATAAGGATTTTTTACGGTGTAACCCAATATATTGCTGATATTATCATCTAACCCGAACAACCCCTGCTCATATAACTGCATAAACCCTATTGCCGTAACCATTTTAGATACCGATGCTATGCGGTATTGGGTAGTATCGGTAATAGGGATATTGCGGCTAATATCGGCTAAGCCATAGTGATGTATAAACACAGGCTGCCCTTCTTTAACCACAGCCACACTCATACCGGCAAGGTTGTACTGGGTGGCTATCTCGGTTAGCTCATTTGATAGGGTTTGGGCATGGGCAGTATGGCAAAGCAACGCGCCAACTGTAAAAACAACAACAAGATAAAAATGCCTCATGTTAAAGGGAAAAAAAATGGTGAAAAACAGGGTGAACTATGTTTTTGGTGTATTAACCGACAAAGTGCAAAAATAAACTGTTACTTTTGTGGTTGATTACTTATTTCCAACTAATTTTAACCTTTAAAATCTTTTCACAAAGAAAATATCGCAAACTCGCCCCCCAATATAATTTTGTTAAAACAGTATTGGGGGTAATTAAAACCTAACTTCATAGTTTACTCTTACACAAAATTCAAGTTGAATATGAAAATACAACTACAAACCTTAATAGTTGCACTGTTTTCTTGCCTTTTTCTGCTGTTAAAAACCCAAATTGCCACCGCACAGATTACAGTAGATGGCTCGTATTCCGATACTGACCTTGCTGCTACATTGGCGGGCGAAGGAGTGGTTATTTCAAATGCCTATTTTGTATGCGGCGACCCGTCAACTGTTTCTTTCGGAAACTGCGAAAGCGGAAAGTCTTATGGTTATTTTGAGTGCGATAACTGTAATTTAGGGCTGGGTTCGGGAGTGGTTTTAACTACCGGTTGTATAGATAATGCCATAGGTCCTAATAATTTGGGTAGTGCAAGTACCAGTATTGGTTCGCCCGGCGACCCCACCCTGAATACATTAATCACCGGCACTACAAACGATGCCTGCGCCTTATTTTTAGATGTGGAAGTAGCAGCCGATACATTAAAATTTAACTACGTTTTTGGTTCCGAAGAGTATTTAGAATTTGTAGGCACTTCTTTTAATGATGTATTTGCCTTTTACATCAGCGGTCCTAATCCTGCCGGCGGCAACTATAATCTGCAAAATATAGCCATCATACCCGGCACCAGTACGCCGGTATCTATCAATAACGTAAACAATACCAGCAACACCGCCTACTATGTAAATAATGGCACCGGTACTACTGCCCCTAACAATGCCAACCCGTTTTATATTCAGTACGATGGATTTACCACCGTTTTAGAAGCCCGTGCAGCCGTAATACCCTGCCAAACTTATACCCTTAAACTCGTAATTGCTGATGTGGGTGATAGTTCTCTCGATTCGGGTGTGTTTATTGAAGCAGGCAGTTTATCTACCAATAAAGTTACTCTTAGCGCTACCACTGCTCTTGCCAGCGCCGGCTTTATAAATGCAGTAGAAGGGTGTGTGGACGGTATCATCAATTTTAATGTGGATATAGCGCCAAACGATACTGCTACCGTTTATTTTGACATAACAGGTACGGCTATTAATGGTGTGGATTACCTCACAATTCCCGATAGTATTCAGCTTTTTCCGGGTGATACCATGTATCAACTCATTATATCACCTTTTGCCGATGGTTTGCTGGAAGGGCTTGAGTCAGTAAAAATACGCATAACCAATGCCGGGCTTTGTGCATCGGGTATTTTAGACAGCATTGAACTGTTTATCCAAGATAACATTATTGCCGATGCCGGACCCTCGCCTATACTTACTTGCCCCGGTAGTGAGGTGCAATTAGCATTATCGGGCGGAATAACCTGTGAGTGGCAACCGGCTACCTATTTAAGCAATCCTAATGATTGTTTCCCCATTGCCACGCCACAAGCCAGCATTACCTACACCGGTATAACGCGTGTTGGACCGTGCGTAGATACTACTTACGTAGAGTTTATTATGGACGACAATGCCAACCCACAAGCGCCTCCGGAGTATGCTACCTGCTCCGGCAACCCTGTGCAACTTAGTGCATCGGGGGGACTGTTTTATATGTGGACTCCGGCTACCGGATTGAGCTGTACCAACTGCCCCAACCCCACCTTTACCGGCGATACAACTACCGTTTTCACCGTACGCATTTTTGATGCCGTAGGTTGCGAAACCCAACTGCCCGTAACGGTAAATGTAACCAGCAGCGACCTTGGCTTGCAGCCCGATACACAAACCATTTGCCTTGGTGATAATACTACCTTAGATTTGGGCTTATCGGGCAATTTTAACTACGTTTGGTCGCCGGCAACCGGTTTGAGTTGTACCGATTGCGCTAATCCGGTGGTTTCGGTTACCGATGATATTACCTACTCCGTTACAGCCTCTATAGGTGCTTGCGAGCAAAGCACCACCCGCTCTATTGTGGTGAGCAAGCCACAGGTAAGCGCAGGAGCTGATGTTTCGGGCTGCGAAACTTTTATCGGCACTATTGGCAGCGCCATACAGCAGGGTTATACCTATCAGTGGACACCCACAACCGGACTTAGTGATGCTACTGCCGCACAGCCGCAAATTAACGTATCGGTTCAGCAAGCGGGCGTATTAACTTACACCGTTACCGCCACCGATGCCAATGGTTGTGTTACTACCGATGCTGTTAGCATTACGTTGGATTATCCGCGCAGCCTTAGCATAGCGCAGCCCGATACCATAGTGGAGGGTAGTGGTACAACAATTGCCGTAACAGGTGGTTTAGAGGGTGATACCTACAACTGGCAGCCTTCTGTTTACATTACAGAACCCAACAAAGCCTCCGTTTTTGTGCGCCCCAGCGAAACCACTTTATTTACCGCCACTGTAACCACACCGTTGGGTTGTGAGAGTGAGGCTTCGGTTATGGTTTATGTAATAGAGCCGCCGCGCTTATTAGTACCCAGCTCCTTCTCTCCTAATGGCGATGGGGTGAATGATATACTCAGAATTGTACATCGCGATATAACCGAACTGTTGTTGTTTGCCGTGTATAACCGATGGGGTCAATTGGTTTATAGCAACGAAGGCAGCCTAAACGAAGGTTGGAACGGCAAGTTTAAAGGTGAAGAACAGCCCGTAGGTGTGTATGTATATTATGTAGAATACAAAGAATTGGGCAGCAATGAGGTTAAAGTTGCCAAGGGCAATTCTACGCTAATCAGATAAAAGCCGGTTATCGGCATCTACAAAGCAAAATCGGGCAAAAGCAGTTCAACC
>DDVC01000235.1:0-25074 GCA_002345145.1 Bacteroidetes bacterium UBA2322 | reverse complement strand
GGGAAGAGGGTAGATTTCGGGGGGCGCCGTTTTCTTTAAAAAAAAAAAAAAAAAAGAAGAAAAATGTGCTTTTTCTTTTTTTTTTCCCCGATTTTGCTTTGGGTTGTGGTTTTAGCTTAAAAATTGTAGGATTCAACAGCTACTTCGTTGCCACTTGCTTTAAGGCTTGTAGTAAGCGAACAAGTACCAGAGCAATTGCTTTCGCAATAAGAAACCCCCATAGAAGAGCCATAAGTGCAGGTGCCATCGGTACAAGAGCAAGAACCTTTAGCTGACAGTACTACAGCATTGTTTTTGATGGCAACTGACTTGGGCACTTCAAGTGTAGAAATGCGACCACCAATTTTAATGGCTACCCATACTTTTTCGCCCGATGATTCATTGGCATAAGATTGGGTAAATGCGGTAAGGGCATTTTGCACCTTGGGTAGTTTCATCATGGCATTAAATGCTAAAGCGCTTTTTTGCAAATCGGATTTAGAGGCAAAACCAACCTGTACATTGCTGCGCATAAATCCGCCCCCGCTAACCTCTATTGTGCCCGATGGTGTTTTTACAGATACCGAGCCGGTGCAATTGGTACAACCATTCAGGGCACAACCTTGCTGACCATGACCGGAAAATGGGCTACACCCACTGCCCGAGTTGCATTTACAAGAAATAGCAGCCTTTGATATTGTGCCGGGTATTAACTTGCCGCTTTTATCAAGAGCTATGTACTCAAAACCTGCACCGCCCGAAACTTCTACTGTTTGGGCATCAATGTTTGTTACCACAGCGTTTGCGGGTGTCCACATTAACGCCTTTACATTGGCCGGCACACCGTTTGAATAACGAGGCGCTAATAACTGGCCGCAAATAAAAATGGTAAGTGCTAAAGAAAGAATGGAAATTGTTTTCATGTGAGTTGTATTTTGAAGTGAATTAGAAGGTTTGTTTGAAATAAATGTACCTACTTATTAAAGGGCAGCAGCAAATTGCCTTGGGCATTGGTGGTGTAGCGACCGGCTTTGAGGTGTTTAATGGTATTGATTTTGTATTTTTTGAGTAGGGAGGCAGGAAGTTTTATGTTTTTATTGTATTGCATGGTAAAACTTGATTGGCATTGTTGCATGGGTGCATAGTGCAAAAGCAATCCGTTTTCGGTTATGGTAGCATGGTCAAAATAGGTGGCTATGAGGTCTAATTTTTTGTCGAAATTGCTTTGATTGGCTTGTGTACTTGATGACGAAGAGCCCGAACTACCTCCGGTAGAAGAGCCGCCTTGTGTATTGCCCTCGCCTTCGGGCGTAGCGTTTTCGTTATCGCCTCCGTTATCGCCTCCGTTATCACCGCCGCCATCGCCATCGCCTTTGCGCTTAAAGATGTCGCGTAAAAAATCAAGGATGTCATCTACAATTGATTCAATAGGACCGGTTTTTTCTTCTCGGGTTATTTCGTTATCATTGCCCGTAACAATGGTAATGTCACAATCGCCACTGGGGCAATTAATGGTAATTTCAACGGGAGGCGGGCAGGCATAAGTTGCTTTGCTAAAGGTTAATAGTATAACTAATGCTGCAACAGATGTGGTAAAATTGTGCGTTTTCATTTAAAACTGGTTTAGGAGTTGCAAAATAGATTGTACGATGAACTATGACTGCAAAACCAAGCTTGGGTTAAAAGCCTTAAACACAATATTATTTAAAACATATTTGGTTAGTGTTAGAGTTTTATGAGAAAAAGCATCTACTTAGGCGCTGTTTGCGATTCAAGTTTTTTGCGTATTGCAGGCTAACTTAACACATTAAAGGCAAAGAACGCAAATAAAACCACCTTTGCTCTGAACTTAGTGTTTTTGCGTATAAAAGAAAGAATTTAGGTAAAGCCCCCAAACAGGGTAAGTGGTTGCAAATTAAGAAAGAACGATAGAAAAATACCAAAATTACCAGTAGCACCTAAACAGAACAAGAAACCTCAATTATTCATAAGAACAATTGAGGTTTTGTGTTGTGTAGTTAGTTGGGTTAAATTATTCAAGTGGGTAAACAAGTGGTCGCCATGTTTTACCGCCGTCTTCGGTTAATTGCAGTACATTGCGGCTGGTGGCAATACCGGTAGTTTGGTTGAGGAAATCAATTTTATCGGCATAAATGCGGTTTTGGTTAATTTTTTGCCAACTTTGCCCACCGTTAGTAGTTTGATATACATCGGCAATGGCGGCTATATTATCGTTAGAAGCAATAGAAATAGCAAAAGCTACTTGGGTATCAACAGCAAAAAGGTCATTAATGCCGCTATTGGCAATGGTAAGGTTATAGCTTTGCCATGTTTGTCCGCCGTTAGAGGAGTGATATATTTGTTTATTGGTTGTAGAATAGGCATACAAGAAGTTGGGTTGATTGGGCAGTACAAACAGTTTGTTCAGCCTTATGCCGGAGGAAACAAGATAAGTTTCGGTCCATGTAGAGCCGCCATCGTTGGTAACCAGCAGGAATGAATCATTGGCGCTGTTGTTTACAAGTAAATAGCCGGTAAAAGTATTCACAAAATAGGCATCGGCAGCAGAATACGCCGGGCTTAACTCCGAAACAAGGTTAAAGGTGTTAATATTATTGAAAGCATCTTTTACCACCATATATACTTTTAAGCCCGACGGAAAAACAGAAGCGCCCTGTGTGGCGGTATAGTAGGTAAAAACCCAGCCAAGGTCTTTGTTTAAAAAATGAACCACATCAAAGGTGTGGGTGCCGTTAATGGTAACTGCACCTTGGGTGCGGCTTTCTAACCTTGAAACAAAGAGTTTATTGTAATAAGTTTCGCCGTAATTGTTGCTTTCTTCTAATTGTAAATCAGCAAATGCTTCGGGGTAAATTACTAAGTTCTCAAAATCATTATAAACAACTCTTTCGTAAAGCGTACCGTTGGCTATGGCATAAAGGGAGTCAAAATAATTGGGAGTATAAAACGCATATCCGCCGCCAAACCCTACAATGCCGTTGTTTTCAATCATGTAGCCGTAAATGCGGTCGCCGGTAGTCAGGTTTTGGGTTATGGGGTTTACAATGGGTTCAACGTCTGCAAAATCAAACAGCAGTTTGTTGTTTTCAGAAAAACAGCTCGAAAGGAATAGCCCTAAAACTAGAGCCATGCCAGGTAATATAAAAAATGTTTTTTTCATGGTGGTAAGGGGTGGGGTGGGTGATACAAAAAGCGGTTGCGATGTGTTGGGTTGGGTGTTTGGGCTTGGCTGGTTAATCGCCCAGCATTGCTACTGCCTCATTATACAATCTTTCTTTATTAACAGGTACAACGCCAACTTGTTCACAAACCAAACCGGCTGCTATATTGGCAAGCTCTATGGTGGCAAACATATCTAACTGAAGAGCTAACCCTAACGCCAAAAGGCTCAATACGGTATCGCCTGCACCCGAAACATCGGTGATATTGCGCTGATAAGCCGGGCATATTTCGTGGTCATCGGCAGTGGCTATAAAAATGCCTTTGGCAGAAAGGGTAATTACGGTATAATCGTTTTGCATAATAGCACGCAATTGGCTGTCGGCAGCTATTAGGGTTTCTATTTTTTGGGGGTTAATATCCATTTCAAGGGCATTTATAGCCTCCGTAAGGTTGGGCTTTATAAGTGTGCAGCCTCTATATTCAAAAAAATTATCGTATTTTGGGTCCACGGCTACCGGAATTTTAGCTTGCCTACAGTTATGAATTACGTTAGCTATCAGTTTAGGGGTGAGTACGCCTTTGTTGTAGTCTTGCAAAATAACCACTTGTGGGCTTTCAGTATAGATGATGTCTATGATATTGTCTAACAACAAGAGTTCGGTATTTTCTTCCAAGGAGTTGCGTTGTTCTACATCATACCTAAGCATTTGTTGGTTTCTGCTGATGATGCGGTTTTTAACGGTAGTTTTGCGCTCTTGGTCTAAAATGATATAACGAGAACTGATGCCCTGCATTTGCAAAGTATCTTTAAGGGTGTACCCGTCGGGGTCATCGCCCACTACTGAGGCTACAAACACCTTTGCCCCTAATTCTTTTAAATTGGCAGCTACATTGGCAGCCCCCCCTAAACGATTCTCCTGCTTGTAAACATCTACTATGGGTATGGGCGCTTCGGGCGAAATGCGGGTTACATTACCAAATATATAATGGTCTAACATAACATCTCCAATAACCAAAACGCGCTGGTGCTGAAAGGATTCAAAAATTTCTGCAATGGTATTTTGTGACGACATAGTAAACTGAAATAGGAGTGTTAAGAACGCCCGAGGTGGTTTTTTACCTGGTTTAATCTAATTTTCTGCAAAAATAACGCATAAACCCCCAAATGTATGATAAAGCAGCCTTTTTTAGTACATTTTGGAAAAAAACGGTACTTTTATTTGATTTTTACGAGTAAGTGGGTATATTATTTGCATTTGCTTAACGCCTAAAAAAGTCTTAAACACGCAAAAAAGTATGCAACGAATATGTGTTTGAAGTAATTAATATGTTTCTCTGTAATTACCCAATCCTCCATGAATAGACGCAAATATTATGATTTTATTTAGTAGTATTGATTTTTTGAGTTTAGGACTAATAAAACAAATTATAGATACGCAATCTGCTTTGTAGTTGTTAGTATTTAACGTGAGGTTGGTATTAAAATGAACGCCCGATAGCTATAAAGCCTGTGTGTGGTTTAGCTGCACTTGATAAAATGGGCAACAGATTACAGTGCGCTGCACCCTATTAAGAACAAGGTTTGTAGGTGTTTTACCAAGATTGAAGGGCGCTGCCCCTTGTGTGTTACTCACCAACAGCTATAAAATGGCGAGTTTGGTTTTTAAAAGGTGCAGCGCACCGAAATATATCACCCCACCTGTTTGAAATCCTTTTGTGGTAAGCCTTTGAGCAAGCTCACAACCCCAACCTCATGTTAAATTATTACTATTGAACAAGTATTACAAGTAAGCCATTGGGTTAAATGCTGTTGCTTTACTTTGTAATGCAATGGGTGGGGGCAAATAATCCGTTTACTGCTACAATTTTGTCTAACCTTATATTATTGCCCGATTGGAGTGTTAAAACCTCTTCACCGTTTTTTGAGAACAAGTCTATGATTATCGATTCTTCGGAATCAACCTCATTTGTTTGGGTAAAAAAGGTTATTTGGCAGGTTTGTTTTAATGTTGCTTTTTCCAACAGCATATCATGAAAGGTGCAGGAAATAGGATGATAGACAGCAGGTAAATAGTTCTGTTTAACCATAATTTGCAATTCTTGTTCAGAGATGCCTTTAAAATCGGCAAACCGATAAGGCTCAAAAAATGCCCGAAGATGTAATATGAGTTCACGGCGTGTAGGATTGGGTGGTAGTATAGGGGGTATTTCGCAGAGTTCTAAGATATAATACCCTTGTTTTTGTATAGCGGCAATTATATCGGGCGAGGGTTCTTCTATGTGGCAGCGTTGGCAGTGAGTGGTATTCAATTGGGCGGTAAACCCCTTATGCTCTGCTAAATAGGCATTGCCAAAGCCATGTATTAGGTTAGAGTCTTGCAAAAAATCGGGAACAATGATGTCAAAATTCAAAACATTGCCGGAGGGCATTGGCACGTATGTATCCCAAACGACTACTTTCATAAGATATTTTTTATTTTGGTAAGTAGTAAACGCACTTTAACTGGGCAAGGGCGGGTTTATTTTGTTTAAAGACCTTGCCACTATGGTGGCTACGGTGGCATCGCTGGTTACATTAGCCACTGTGCGGCACATATCTAAGGGTCGGTCAACAGCTAAGATGAGGGCAAGCCCGGCTTCGGGTATGCCTGCCTGCGCCAGTACTATTACCAGCATTACCATACCTGCGCCCGGCACCGGGGCAGAACCTATAGAGGCAAGCAGTGCGGTAAATACAATGCCCAACTGTGCCGATAAGGATAACTCTATACCAAATGCCTGTGCTATAAATACTGCCGCTACTGCTTGGTATAAACTGGTGCCGTCCATATTAACGGTAGCGCCTACGGGCAGTACAAAACTGGCTACTTCATCATCTACGCCCAATTTAGTTACGGTGCGCTCCATGTTTACCGGCAAGGTGGCAGCGCTTGAACTGGTAGAAAATGCCAATAACTGTGTGGGAGCCATGCCGCTGAAAAATTGTTGCAAACTGAGTTTGCCAAATATGCGTACTAATAGGGGGTAAAATACAAATAACAATATGCCTAAACCCAAAAGCACACAAATGGCATAGCCCATGAGCGCCTTAAACAAATCAAAACTTGGCGACTCTACTACTAAGGCTGCCAGCAAAGCAAATACCCCATAAGGGGCTAACAGCATAATTACATCTACCATTTTCAGCACCACGGCATTAAATCCTTCAAAAAAATCTTTTACCGGCTGCGCTTTTTCTTTGGGTATCATTACCAATGCCACCCCAAAAAACAAGGCAAATACAATAACCTGTAGCATATTGCCGTTTTCGGTAGCGGCTTTAAAAAAGTTATCGGGAACAAGGGCAACCAAAGGGGCAAGTGGTCCGGCTTCTTTTTGTTTTTGTGCCAGTTCTATTTTTCCCGATGCGTCTTTGCTGTAAGAGTTTACCAAATCTTGCCTTGTAGTTTCGGTAATCAGGTTGCCGGGTTTTATGATGTTTACCAATAACAGCCCTATGGTTATGGCACAAAAGGTGGTAAATAAAAATATGCCTATAGTGCGGAAACCCATAACCGATAGGCTGCTAATGTCTTTAAGGTCTGATATGCCTTTTATAAGAGAGGCTATAACCAAGGGTATGGCTATGAGTTTAAGGGCATTAATAAAAATAGTGCCAAAGGGTTTTACCCAATCAACAATAAACCCTTTAAAGCCAAGCCCGGCGCTTATTGCGCCAAACAAAATGCCTAAGCCCATAAAGAGTAAAATTTGCCAGTGTAGTGGTAGTTTTTGCATTGGTAGTTAGTGCGAAATTTGTGGAGTGAATTAAATATTAATCAGCCAAATAAGGCTGTTTATGGCGGCTTACCGGCGGATAAACAAGTTGTTTGTGTGGTAAATAAACGTTGGGCATTTTACCTAATCGGCGTAATGGTAATATGTCCGGCATTTTTGGCAAAGAGGTCAAAATCTTGCAAATTAACCACGCCATCTAAGTTGCCGTCATAAGCCGAGTAGGGCTGTGCAGTTTGGGATAGAAAAGGTTGCAGGGCATTAAAATCGGCAAAGTTAATAATGCCGTTTTGCTCATAATCGGCAGCGGGCATGGCAAAAACAACATCAGAAAGTTGCATCAATTGGTTTACGCCATATACTTGCCCCGGGTTGGCGGTAAAGTTATGGGCAAATGGGTTGGGTATAGGTATAGGCACTTTGCTCATAATAGGGGCGTGGTTTCGGTGTTTTACTACTATATAATAAGGCGCTGCATTAGGCGTATTGCGCAGCGGCACACCCTCTTGCCCGTCAAGTCCCCACACAAAACCGTTGCTGAGCAAAATACCTGCCGAGCGGTCGGTAACAAGGGTAAAATCAGCAGCGCTTCGGGTTTCTATGAGCACCCAGTCCACCATATCGGCAGGAAACTCATTTAAAAATTCAGCGCCCTCGTAGTTCCACGGAGCAGTATTAAAAGGCTGTGCAGCCGGAATTTGACCGGCAGAAAGCAGTGCAGTATTCATACTGCCGGCTGCAAGGTTAAAAGCTCCTTCTAAATACAGTTGAACCTTAGCGCGGAGGCAAGCAGTGGTAAACGATAAGGTATTGTACTCACTAAATGCGCTGCCGCAAAAACTGCGCACCCTAAACTCATATCGGGTACAGGCAACCAAGTTTTGTATGGTGGCGCTGCTAAGGGTAGTAGTTAGGGTAGTCCATTCATCAGAGCCTGCCAGAGCATAACTTACCTCGTACTGCACACCCGCCATGCCCTGCCAAAACATAGTAGCCGAGTTAACCCCTAAAACCGTATTGAGCAAATTTTGGGGCATCACAGGGGCGGTAACACTTACGTTATAGGTAGCTGCATCACTTTCATATAGGTTTCGGTTTAGCTTGCGCACACTTACAGAGCCGCTTGTATTGCCCCATTGCACGGTAATGGTATGCGTATTTTGTGGCGATGATATGATAACGCCGCCCTGCACCTGCCAGCAAAAAGTATGGTTAATATGGGGCGAAACAGAATAGGTAGCCATACTTCCGGCACAAACAATAGCAGGTCCCGATATTTGAGGCGTAGCCGGTTTAAGGTAGTCATACAAAAAATCGGCAGTTTTTTCTTGAATATACAGGGCTTCATCGGGTAAAATCCACACTTCATGCCCAAAATCAAAAGTATGCAATTCGTTCAAAACCCCTACATTGTTACAGCGTTGGGCTATGGCAACTGAGCCGTAAAGGGTAGGAAACAGCGGATAGCTGAAAGGCGCTCCGCCATCGGGCAAAACAATGTTATCGCCCAATCCGTGAAAAGAAATAATAGGCGCATCGGTAGGCGATTGAATAAAGTTAAGGTCGGCAATAGCTCCCCACAGGTTAATGACCAAATCGGGTGTACCCGAAATGTTAAAAGGCGCTTGCCCTAAGTTATTGCCCGAACACTCCGTACAGCCAAGGTTAGGCCACGCATTAAACAACCCGCCCGTATAAGTAGCCGCCATTAGCGGATTAGCGGCTCGCTCTACCTCACTCACATAAGCGGCATGAATAGCGCTTATGCCTCCGGCGCTGTTGCCGCCCGCATACACATAATTAGTATCAATACCATAAACGGCAGCATTGTGTTTAAGATAGCGAATCGCAGCCTTTAAATCCTGTGCAGCTCTATACACCGCTCTTACAGCGCTTTGGGTATTAGCAAGGTTAAAACCAAGTCGGTAATCAATAGCAGCCACCACATAACCGCGCCGCGCCATAGCATTACAAAAATCAACCAATTGGGGTTGTTGTTTCCAGCCCAGCAAAAAAGCGCCGCCAAACGCCATTACTATAGCCGGTCGTTTAGTAAGCGTATCGGCATTAGGCAGGTAAAGGTCTAATACCAATTGTTTGTTAAAAGTGGTATTTTCTGAAACATAAGGCGGGTAAACCAGCGCCGGCGCATTACCATAAGGAATGTTTTCTGTTCTATTAACCGTAAAAATTTCTGCCTTATAGCGGTTATTAGTACAAGAACCCTGCTGACCCAACAATAACTGAGCCGGCAAAAAAGCCATAAAAACCAAGTAAATTAAAACCTCTAAGGTAAAACGCTGTTTCATACCTGAACTTATTGTGGTGAAATGGTTGCAAGAAAACAATAAAAAAAGGTAGCCCCATGAAAAAACAGGCTAAATTGTCAAAACAAGGTGCTAAAATACGCATTTACCCCTAACCATGCGGTAAAAATGCCTAACTTTTGTTCCGATGAAAAATAATAGCGTAACTTTGAGCCGCTACATTTGCTTAATATATGGATTTCCCTTCCCGATACATAGAAGAAACAGTAGCCGAGTTTACCAAACTACCCGGCATAGGTAAAAAAACAGCTCTAAGGCTCACACTGCACTTGCTCAAGCAAAGCGTAACCGAAGTAGAACGTTTTGGAGAAACCGTTATTAACATGCGCAAAAATATAAAGTTTTGCAAAATCTGCCACAATGTTTCCGATGAAGAAATATGCAACATCTGCTCTAATCGTTCCCGAAACGAGGCGTTGATTTGCGTGGTAGAAGGACTGCGCGAAGTAATAGCCATAGAAAACACCCGGCAGTACAACGGCTTATATCATGTAACAGGCGGCGTTATTTCGCCCATAGACGGCGTAGGACCCGAAAACCTTAACATAGAAACCCTCATAGAAAGGGTAAAAACGGGTAAAGTAGAAGAACTGATTATGGCTTTAAGCCCTACAATGGAAGGCGACACCACCATTTTTTACATTTCCAAAAAACTGAAAGACCTGCCGGTTAAAATAAGCACCATAGCACGAGGCATAGCTTTTGGCGGAGAGTTAGAATATGTAGATGAGTTTACCCTTGCCCGCTCCATAGCCACCCGATTGCCCTACGAAAACTACCTGCTAAGTAAATAACCTACTACACCCAAGCCAACAATGTTTTTTTACTTTTTTGTTACTTTTTTCAGCCTGTAGCGTCTTTATCTTGTTGTTTTAGGTAAATACATTAACTTTGCCCCAATAATAAACAATTTTTTACTTTTAACCTTTAACTAAAAACTACCATTATGGGACTTATTTCCTTCATGAAAAATGCCGGCGCTAAATTATTCGGTAAAAAAGAAGAAGCGCCTGTAGCCCAAACCGCTGCCCCCGCACCGGTTTTAAGTCAGGAAGAACTTGATGCACAAAAAGCCTTGGCATTAGAAGCCGCAGTGCGCAGCCACGGGCTAAACATTGAAGACCTTTATGTGCAGGTAAACGAAGACATTGCCATTGTACACGGCAAAGCCGCTAACGTAGCCGATAAAGAAAAAGCTATCTTAGTGTGTGGCAACGTAGAAGGTATTGCTCATGTAGATGACCGCCTTACGCTTCCGCAAGACGAAAGAAGCGTACCCGAACCCGAATCGCAGTATTACACCGTAGAAAAAGGCGATACGCTCTCTAAAATCTCTAAAGAGTTTTACGGCACTGCCAACAAATACATGGTTATCTTTGAAGCCAACAAACCCATGCTCAAAGACCCCGACAAAATTTATGTAGGTCAGGTTCTACGTATTCCGCCCTTGTCGTAATTTGTTAAAAATGACTCAAACTTAGTGTGCCATTGTGCCATAAAATCTTTGTGCCATTTAATCGGTTTCAGAAGTTTTTGTTTGTTTAATAATATTTTTTATTAACCTCGCCACACTACCGTAGCGAGGTTTTTTTATAAATAAACAAGCCAAACACTATTGCTTTGTATTAATACGCCCAACCCTCTCTTGCCAATCATGATGAACCTTTGTTTAGATATAGGAAACACGCGCACAAAAGCAGCCATATTTAGTGCAGATGCTACAGAGCCACAACATATATTTACCTACATCGGGCTACCCCAACCCGATGCCTTAATGAATTTGATAAAAATATATGATATACAAAGCAGCATTATATCGGCAGTAGGAAAGCAAGAAGAATGGATATTGGAAATGCTCAGCTCGCACACCCGCAGTTTTCAGCTTACACACTTAACCCCCATACCCATTACCAACGCCTACCAAACACCCCAAACCTTAGGTAAAGACCGATTAGCAGCAGTAGTAGGCGCTTACTACCTTTTTCCACAAACCAATGTGTTGGTTATAGATGCCGGCACCTGCATTACCTATGATTTTTTAACCTACAAAGGAGTATATATGGGCGGCAGCATTTCGCCCGGACTTACTATGAAATTTAAAGCGCTGCATACCTTTACCCAAAATTTACCGTTAATACACTTTAATACAGTGCAAAATGCTTTGCCAAACCTTACAGGCAATACAACCCAAAACGCCATTACATCGGGGGTAATTTGGGGCACTATTGCCGAATTACAAGCAATAATAGCACAATATGAACAGTTATATGGCTCTCTTACAGTATTATTAACCGGTGGCGATGCCATTTTTTTTGAAAACAACCTTAAAAAACCGATATTTGCCCGCCCTTACGCAGTTTTGTTCGGGTTAAACAAAATTTTAAGCTATAATGTCGGCATACATCAATAAAACTTTTTTCCTCTTTATTATCTTTTTCTCCTTACACAATAAGAGTTTTGCCCAAATAAAACAGGTCAATTCGCCCTACTCAATTTCCGGTATAGGCGATATTCACCCCATACCGTTTGCTTTTAACCGAGCTATGGGCGGCGTAGGCGCTGCACTGCGCACTACACTCAATATCAATAATGTAAATCCTGCTTCATACAGCGCCCTGCAACTTACCACTTTTGAGCTGGCGCTACAGGCAAACTCGCTGTGGTTAAATACCAACACCCAAACAAAAAATACAGCTACCGGCTCCCTGTCTTATTTGGCGCTTGCTTTTCCGGTAAATAAATACTGGGGCGCCGGCTTAGGGCTAATGCCTTACAGCTACCTGCATTACGATATAACAACTCCCCGAAACCTTTTACAAACCGAAGACACCGTTCAATACCGGTTTTTAGGCAGCGGACAATTGTACCAGTTTTACATCGGGAACGGCGTTAAATATAAAGCGTTTTCGGCAGGGGTAAATGTGGGTTACATTTTTGGCACCCAAACCCGACAACTCCGGCAAACATTTCCTACCATTGATAATACATTCAGCAACATACGCACCCAAGATATTTTTCCGCGAGGTTTTAACTGGAACGCCGGTTTACAATATGAATTTACCCTAACCAAAAAATTAAATTTAGTTTGGGGTGCAGCCGGTAATACCGCCATAAACATAAACAGCACCCAAAATACCCGATGGGAACGCGCACAAGTAGCAGGCGATAGAGTAAGCGTAGTAGATACCCTCTACCTTACAGACGATGAAAAAGGCAAAATAACCCTACCCCTAAAACTCACCACCGGTTTATCGCTCCAAAGCAAAAGCCAATGGCTCATAAGCGCCGATGTATCTTGGGAACCCTGGCAAACGTTCAGGTTTTACAATCAGCCCGATGCCTCGCTTGCCAATAGCCTTCGGGTTGCCGTGGGTGGCTCTATTATTCCCAGTTCTCGGCTGGCAGGTGGTTTTTGGGAAGCAGCCGCCTATAACGCAGGCTTTTATTATGCCACCGGCAGGCTTAACCGGCAAAACCTGCAACTCCCTGAGTGGGGCATAACTGTGGGTATGGGCATGCCTCTAAAAAGAGTTCGCTCCCGATTAAACTTTGCCTTTGAACTTGGTCAAAGAGGCACCCTGCAAAACGACCTTATTAAAGAAACCAGTTTGCTCGCTACCTTTGGCTTTACCCTAAACGACCGTTGGTTCATTAAACGAAAATACGACTAACAACCGCCATCCCAAAAAACAAAAAAAATATCTCTATTTTTGCTCATTCCTTACACCCACAACACATTAATTTATCTAAAACTTTAAACGCCATGTATAGAATTGTTAAAACCTGCCTGCTTACTTTTGCAATCATGCTGCTTTCTGTAGCCGGAAGCATAGAGGTTTTTGCCCAAAAAAAGGGTAAAAAAGAAGAACCCAAAACCCAGCAACAAGCCCCCAAAGTAGAAGCTACCGAAGCCGATGCACTCTTTGCAGAGGGTAGAGATAAATGGGGTAAAGACAGCTTAGAAACGGTAAAAAACTACTCGCTTTACCGTGAGTATGCCAAACAAAAACTCTACAACGATGCACTACCCTACTGGCGCTATGTAATGAAAAATGCCCCAAAAGCCCGCAAAACCCCTTACATAGACGGCGAAAAAATGTATAAGGCATTTTTTGAAAGCCAAATTAAGGAAACTGTGTGTAAAGATGGTACTACTACTGCCGGTTATCCCGAAAATGTTTGCCAAGACAATGGCGGCGTGGTAAAACTAAACTTTACCGATGAAGCCAAAGCCTACGCCTACTTAGACACTATTTTTCAATTGTACGACATGCGCGGTACTAATTTTAACGAAACCGGCTATATGTACACCCTTAAAGCAAGAACCCTGGCAGAGTATAAACCCCACGACAACGAAGCCATTGTGCTTATGCGCCAGAAAGCCGTACTGGGAAGCGCCGAAGATACCGAGTACGATATAGTTTACCAATACTTTAAAGACTTAGTATCGCTCTATAATTCAAAAGCTATTAAGCCCGATTCTATGTACGCCGCTTACGACAAACTCATAGACGGCGTAAACAACAACGTAGAAAACAACGAAGATGCCGATGCCGTAGCCACTTACAA
The DNA here is from genome assembly GCA_002345145.1 of Bacteroidetes bacterium UBA2322. Classification (GTDB taxonomy): domain Bacteria; phylum Bacteroidota; class Bacteroidia; order Chitinophagales; family UBA2359; genus UBA2359. Next base: position 11,242 of record DDVC01000235.1, on the reverse strand, counting down.
ACAAGTGCAAGAGGTAATGGAAAACTGGAAAGAAAGGGTTGATGCAGCAAGCTCCGCTGCCGTAGCCAAGGCTTCTACCGATTGCCCCACCGTGCTGCAAACTTATGGCGATAAGTACAGAGCCAACCCCAACGACCTCACCACCATTAAACAGGTTTACTCCAGACTAAAACAAACCCGTTGCACCGATACACCGCTTTACTTTGAAGTGCTGCTCAAATGGCAAAGTTTAGAGCCCTCTGCATCGCAGGCAAGGTTTATAGCACAGCAGTACCAAAAACGCAATGAATATGGCAATGCCATTAAGTACTACAACCAATCTATTGAGTTAGAAACAGACCCCGCCAAACAAGCCAAGGCATACATGCAGCTTGCCAAATTAGAACAAGTAGTAAACAGCAACTTTTCGCAGGCTCGTAAATATGCCAAAAAAGCAGCCGATTTACAACCCGGTTCCGGCGAACCTTACCTATTTATTGGCGACCTATACATGCGAAGCAAAAACTCCTGTTCTGAAGACGGCTTAGACGGGCACTCTGTTTACTGGGTTGCTGCCGATATGTATGCCAAAGCAAAAGAAATTGACCCATCGGTGGCTGCACGCGCCTCCGAAAAAATTAACGCCTGCGCCAAAGGATTTCCTAATAAAGAAAACCTATTTTTTAAAGGCTATAACATAGGGGGTCCGTTTACCGTGCGCTGCTGGATTCAACAAAACACCTACATACGGTAAATTGTGCTACCTGTAATTTTGTAATTACTTACGATACTTTACAGCCAAGGGCTGTCTAAAAGTCTGCAATTTCAGCAAATTGCCTTGTTTTGTGTCTAATTGCCTGTTTAGGCATAAACATAAAGCCTGTGTGGTGTGCAAAAACTGATGACTTTTTAGACAGCCTTTCTTTTTTTACCACTCAAGCGCGCCATTTGCTACCCCCAACTTCTAAGAGGGTGCAGCTACAGTTTAATAACGAGAGGTTGTATAATTATGAGCTTGCTCAAAGGCTTTAAGCAAGTTAGACAGTATATTACAGTGCGCTGCCTTGTTACTGGAGCATTTAACATGGTTGCTGCCTATATTTTGGTGCGCTACACCAACAACTATCTACTCATTGCTACATTTTCATCTGTTTACCCGCTCAAAACCTGTATCGGGCTTAAAGCGCACTATATTGGTAAACTTGTTTTCAAGAAAATCGGTATTTGGTAGGGCTGTTGGTTGTGTATATTGGTTTGCCCAAGAGGGCTCAAAAATGTAGTTAGTAAACAACCCTTTGCTGTTTACCTCATGTGGGCGCCGGTAAAAGTCTTTACCGTTATTTTTAAGCGCTCTGCCTGCCCACATTATGAGGTCGTATCCGCGGCAGGCGTATTCAGAAGGCGTTGTTTTATAGTTTTGAAAGTATAACCGTTTAAATGCAGCCACATCGGGATTGGTTTTATCTTGCCAAAACGGAAGCGGCAGGTGCAAGTTTAAGTTTGCGAGGTACTCCAGCTCTATAGTTTCAAAACTGAGCCAGTTGGGCATACCAAAAAGGGTGATTTTATATTTGCTTCGGAGCAAATTTAACTTGGTACTTAGGTCATACACCAGCAAATTGTCGAAAGAGGTTACTACTACCATATTTTCCTCATTTGCAGATAAATAGCTTTCTATATCTGCAATGCCTGCTCTGTTATACACAAACTGATTAACCGGAATAGGGGCTGCAAATTCAGCAGTAGCGTTGCCAAAAAATTGCCCAAACCGGTAAAAAAGATTTGCCATCGAAATTTCGTTAGGTTTATTGGCACATACGGTAATGATGCGTTTGTTTACCGGATAGTTTTGGGCTATATAGCGATAAATAGCGGCACACTGCGCTTCTATAGATGGATTAGCAATAAGGTAATGTGGATTGTCTGATGTTACCGCTCCCGATGGCGACAGGGGCGAAATATGGGGTATTTTATGCTGTTGAGAAAAAGCAGCCACCGGTTTTAGTTCTTTGGAATACACAGGACCGATAATCAGGTGGACATTTTGCAGTTGTGGTTGATTTAGTATTTGTTGGGCGGTAGTTGTGTTGTTGTCGGTATCGTATAGTGTTGCTTGTATGGGTACGCCTTCTTGCTGAAGTTTATCTAAAGCCAGCAATGCGCCTTCATAAAACTCCAGCGCTAATAAAGCGTTCTCGGGTACAGAATCGTTGGCAGCATTGGGTACAAAATTTTGTAATCCTAAGGGCAACATCAGCGCTATTTGGTAAATAGCCGGCTCTGTTTTTATTTTATTGGTTTCATGTGGAGTTTCTTGCTGCTGCGTGGTAGGGTTATACTCCTCTTTGGGTGGAGAATCTGGTATATTTGTGGTGGGTATGGTGGTATTAGCAGGTGGCTGAGGAGGAGTAGGTGGCTGTGATTGGGCTTGTTTATCGGCAATATCGGGTTTAAGGATAATGGGCGTTTTTTGCGTTTTTGGGGTACTGCTCCCCAAACAGCCACTTTGGAGTAACATGATTGAAAGCAGTGCATAAATTGCCCAATTGATGCTGTAGTTACACAAAAAGGTGGTTAATTGTTTCATAAAGTAAGGGAAAATGTAGGTGAGTGTGCAAGTTTACAACAAAAGTAAACAAAAAAGCCAACATACCCAATGCCGTTAAGTATGAGCAGAAGGGGAGGGGGCTTACTGAGAGGGCAGCATAGCGCCGTCTTTCATAACCAATTTCCTATCCGACATATTAGCCAGTTCCTCATTATGGGTAACTATTACAAACGTTTGGGTAAACTGATTGCGCAGCTCAAAAAACAGTTTATGCAATTCGCGCGAGTTATCAGAATCTAAATTTCCCGATGGTTCATCAGCCAGTACCACATCGGGTTGGTTAATGAGCGCCCTTGCAACGGCCACCCTTTGTTGTTCGCCTCCCGATAACTCGGTGGGTTTGTGGTTCATTCGGTTAGCCAACCCCAGGAACTGTAGAAGTTCTTGGGCTTTTTTAGTAGCTTCGGCATCAGATTTTCCCATGAGGTAAGCCGGCATACACACATTTTCGAGGGCGGTAAATTCGGGCAACAGGTGGTGAAACTGAAATACAAACCCAATGTGCCGGTTTCTAAATTTAGCAAGCTCCCGTTCGGAGAGGCGGTTAATATCTTTATCTCCAATGATAAGTGAGCCCGAATCGGGACGGTCGAGTGTGCCTAATATATGCAGCAGGGTGCTTTTTCCGGCTCCCGATGCGCCAACAATAGATACAATTTCGCCTTTATTTACCATTATATTTACCCCTTTTAGCACTTGTAGAGCGCCGTATGATTTGGTTAATTGAGTACCTTGAATAATTGGGGTCATTAGCCTTTGTTTTGGGTGAGGGGTATATATAATATATTTTTAATTAATTTTTTTGCCTGTTACAGGGTAGTAAAATCTATCGGGTTTTCCTGTGGCAATCTGAAAGGGATTATCAGTTGCATGAGAATGCTTTTTTGGTCGGGCAAAGTAAATAACTCAAAATCGCCTTTAAGACTAAAAGCCAGAGCTGCAATATCATCGGTTATTTGTGCGCCCATTTCTTTCAGTTCTGAATCCAACAACCCAGCCATAGGCACACAGGTCATAGAAAGGCAAATACGGCAGTGAGTGCTTTTAGCATCTATAACAGAGGCGGTAAGGGTAGTAGAGCTGCCCTTGTAAGTAAAAAATGCGTGGTAAATAAAATTGTGTAGAAGCTGGGCAATGCGGGGTTTATTGCCTACTACTAATGCCGGAAAATTGGGTTTTACATGGAGGTAAAAGGGGTGATTTTTGATGAGGTGGTTGAGGTTGTAAATTTTAATTACACTCCATATAAGATTGGTTAAATCAATATCGGTACGGTCGGGCGGCACTAAAAACAGGTCTAACTGAGCAGGTCGGGTTTGGGTAATTTGGTCATCTATGAGTGCAATTGCCCTTTCTATGGTACGCAGGTACTGTTCTTGCTGGGGCGTTTGTGCGGCATCTTTAAGTTTGGCAGTGAGCGCCATAATTTTGTTGAGGGGCATTTCGAGCTCAGATGAAACAGAGATATTGAGTTCTTTTCGGCTTTTTCGGAGTTTGTTTAAGATGTCAATATCTTTATGAAGGTCAAGAATTTCATTTTCGGTGCGCAGTTTTTGTCCTTCAATAATAGATTCGTTTCGCTCCTGCTGAACAATAAAAAGATAATTATATTGCTCGGTAAGGTTTTGAATTATCCACAAATAAGCCACGCCACCCTGATACCAAACCGATGAGACGGTCATATCAACAATAAGGAATTGGTCATCAAAAACCAATTCAACCCGAGGCAAGTGAACTTTATCGGTACTCAGCGGAGAGAGTGAGAGCAGGGTAGCTCTAACGCCGTCAAGTAAAGGAAATGCTTCAAATATGGATTTTTCATTATTGTTTTTAGCAATAAAAAGGGTTTCACAGCTATCTAAAATGTTACCATCGCCGGTAAAGATAACCGCCTGAACCTGTGGAAAACAATACTGCTGTTTAAATTCCGGAAGGGTCATTTACCAGTTGTTTGGCTAAGTAAATAAATAGGGATTCTACATTAGTGCCGTCTTTGGCGCTGGTAAAAAAGTGGGTGTTTACGGGTACCAATTGTTTTGCTTCTTCTAATGTTACAGGGTCAAGCAGGTCTGTTTTATTGCCTACTATGACTAAGGGTATATCATGGAGCTTACTTTTAAGGTAGGCAAGGTCATCATGTATTTGGGAAAAGGAAGAAGGTCTTGAAATATCATAAACATAAATAACGCCGCTACTGCCCAAATAGTAAGTTTCGGGCACTCTTAGCTGTGTTTGTTCGCCGCCTATATCCCATATAAGCATATTTATTGTTATTTCGGGTAGTTCTACGGTTTTGCGGTCTATACGCACACCAAGGGTAGTTTTATAAGTTGCCGAAAATTTTTGGTAAACAAACCGGCTGATGAGGGAGGTTTTACCCACAGCAAAACTGCCTGTCAGAATAACTTTTTTTGTAATTGTTCTCATTAATGATAGTACTGCTCCTTGTTTGGTAGGTTAATGCCGCCGCGCAAAGATACATTTAAGTTGGGTCAAAATCTTCAAAAATTTCCCGTAAGTGCCGCGATACGCCGTTAAAAAGGCTGTCGTCTATTTCGGTTAATGCAGCAGGTATATGCTGGCTGCTAAAATCGGAAAGGGCAAGATTTAGTTTTTCTGCGGTGGCAGCATCAGTAGCGCCCGATATAACCGTAGCGGTGTAATGTTTGTAAAAGTTATGCAAGTAAATGCGTTGATTTTCGTGGTCAATAGTTTGCAAATTACCCGATTCAGACTTAAACGCATCGCTCACAAAATTTTGAATGGCGGTGAGCATGGCGGCAATTAAATCGGGGTCGGCGGTATTGCTGCGTGAGTAATACCCTATGAGCAAACCCGAAAACGACTGAATAACAAACACCTCTTCTACTTGTGCCGGCATTGCAGCTTTTACACTCCGTTCGGTCATACTTTCGCCGGTTAGGAGGGTATGGAAAATCTGTTTCCACCATTTTACCGAAAAAGTATTACCTATTCCTTTTTGGGCATTTTCTAAAAATATGTCGAACTGGTAGCGAACGTAACGTTGTACTAATTTGCCTATTATGGGGTACAGCACTTCTATAAACTCATCTTTTGAACTTTCCAGCTCCTCTTTTACCGTTTCTTTTACCTCATAACCAAACTCCTGATAAAAATTTTTTTTCAGTTGTTGTATGCGCATATTCACCAATGGCGATACCCTTGCATCTAACTTTTCGGGGTTATTCAGGTTGTCAACCAGCATAGATACACCACCCTGCATTTTGGCAAATTCATGGTTTAGTGCATCAATATCCACTTTAAGGTTTTGCAAACTACCCGATATATCTTGTATTTGACGGCGGTCTTCCTGCAAAATGATAGATTGCAGTTTTTCCATCAAATACTTTTCTACCAGAGTATGCTGTTGGGACTGATTGTTCATGGTGTGCGTTTGCGTATGGGGGCATCGGAGTAAAAACGAAGAGAGCTGGTTGTTGTTTTTACGGTAAAGGGTAAATTGTAAGGAGCGAAGTGTGTTTTTTCTTTGCCTTTGCTTTTTCAAAGGAGCTAATATGGCATAAGCAACAACATGGTCATTTTGGCTGCTAACAGGTAGTGGAACACTGCTTTACATGGCTATATGCGAGCCTATATCGCCCAACAATTTACCCAGCAGCCGGCGGTCTAATTTTTCATCGGTCAGTTTAGCTATAGCAGCAAGCAGCGCTTCGTGGTTTTTCTGCATTTGGTCCAGCAGTCTTCTTTCGGTATCCATAACAAGCTGACTCAATTGCTCGTTAGTCATGCGCAGGTTGCTTTCGGCTTCACTTTTGTTTTGGGCTATTAAAGCCCTAACTTGGGTAAACTCGTCTTCATATACTTTCATGTTCTGACCAAAAAGTATATCCCGTATAGCCGAAATTTGGTTCTGATTTCCCTGCTCGTACATATTGGGGTTTTGTTCGTTAAGCATTTTTTGATGTATTTAATTTTGAGGTTTACAATTTTTGGTGATTTGCTTATAGGGTTTGTTTTGGGTAAAGAAACTTTTTTAGCCTGAATCGCTGCAAAATTCGTACCACCTAAGTTTGCGGCTAAAATAAAGCATTGTGGCGGTAAGCGGGTTAATAGGGGTGTTTTACTGCACAAATTGACTAAATACTGACACTACTATTACCATTGCTCTGATTTGGTGGAGATGATAGCACTGTTAAAACCAACTTTTATGTGGTTAGCTGTTCACTTTGGCAGGTATGTTTAACTAAGCGCAAATGTAGTCAAATTTTCAAGCACGCACTAAATTGGGTTGCATTTTATACTTTAACATAAACGCTTCATGGCTGTTTTTTTTGGAGCAGTAGTGGTTACTTGCAGCCCAAATAGCAAAGGTGTAGATTGGTTTTTGTACTTTTGCGCCATGAATAAACCCATCATTATTGGTTCAAGAGGAAGTGAGCTGGCATTATGGCAGGCTAATTATGCCGCCCAATTATTGCAAGATGCCGGTTTTATGGTAGAAATAAAGGTTATTAAAACGCGGGGCGATGCCATTCAGCACCTGAGCTTTAGTAAAATGGAGGGTAAAGGTTTTTTTACCAAAGAATTAGAAGATGCCCTGCTGCAAGGTAGTATAGACCTTGCTGTTCACTCCTATAAAGATGTGCCCACACAGCCCGTATCGGGTTTAACCATTGCGGCGGTTTCTTATCGCGAAGACCCTTTTGATGTATTGGTTATTCACCCTAATGCGTGTAATCCGGCACTGCCCCTAAGTTTAAAACAGGAAGCTATAGTAGGTACTTCGGCTGCTCGCCGAAAATCGCAGCTGCGAGCCTTGCGACCCGATTTGCAACTTACCGATATTAGGGGTAATGTACCTACCCGATTGGCTAAGGTGGGTAATGGCTGCGATGCCGTAGTATTGGCTTTTGCCGGATTAAAAAGGCTTAACCTAATTTCGGAAGGTTATATCCTTATTCAACTTACTCCACTACAAATGGTACCCGCTCCGGCGCAAGGGGTTTTGGCTTACCAAATTAGAGAAAACGATGTATCAATGCAGCAAGCCGTTCAGTACCTGCATGATCCCAATGTGGCTCAGGTGGTGGCTCTGGAGCGAAATATATTGCACGGCTTAGGCGGCGGTTGTCAGCAGCCCATAGGCGTTTACTGCAATCAACTGTGGGATAAAACTTACCAGCTTTGGGTTACACAGTCAGGGCATGAACAAGATTTTCCTAATCGGGTGTATCTAAAAGGCAATAATGCAACGGTATTGGAGCAAAAAGCGTTGCATATACTACATGCCAAAAATGCCAAAACGCTATTTATATCCCGAAATTTGCCACAAGATAGCTACTTCCTTAAAGCCATGCAACAAAGGCAATATGCGGTTCATGCGCAGTCTTTAATTCAGTTTACCCCCGTAACCTTTAACCCCCAAATACCCCCGGCAGACTGGATTTTTTTCAGCAGTAAAAATGCCGTTAAGTTTTTCTTTGACCAAAACCCCGTATTACACCCGCAAATACAGTTGGCAGCTATTAGCAAGGGTACTGCTCAGGCTATTGCGGCATTAGGATATGAAGTAGCTTTTGAGGGCGGGTCTTATCCTCCGCAAACTGCCGCTTGGTTTGCAGAAAAAGCATCAGGAAAAACAGTTATCTTTCCACAGGCGGCTAATGCACAAATGACGGTTCAGCAACATGCGGGTAATGCCATTAAGGCTATTAACCTTACGGTATATGAAAATACACCAATTGCCTGTTTTGCTTTGCCTGCATCGGATATATTGGTTTTTACCAGTCCCTTAAATGTAGAAACATACTGCAAAAAGTACGCTATTCACCCGCATCAAACGGTAATAGCCATAGGCGAAACTACTGCTCGCGCCTTAGTTAAACACCAATGCTCAAACTACCTGCTTCCTTATGCCCCCGATGAGGTTTCGCTTGCCGATGTGTGCTGGTAAATAGGTCTTTACGGGGAAAAACTAAACAACCAAACTACTGCTCATTAGATACACTGGTATCCAACTCGGGGCTACCAAAATCAATGAGTTCGCCCCCAAAATTGGCATCTTTAAACTTATTGAGCAAATCCTGACTAACCTTTTGTTTGCCGCAGTCGGTACAATCACTACCTACTAATTCAGCGCCGCCGGGCATTACCACCGCTGTATTTTTGCATCGGTTACTTACCACAAAAATAACGTCTTCATCACTGGCAGCAAGGCTAATAACCGCATAGCCCATAGTGTGCAGTGCATTTACCAGTTCCTGAGGGAAAAAAAATTCCTTGCCGTTTACCTCTCTTCGGGCTATTACCCGTACTTGTTTGTCTAACGCATCGGTAGCACAAGAGAGCATACCGGGCATATCCATAAAGTACTTTTCAAGTTTAAGAGCGTCCAATTCGGTAAACTCCACCAAACTTTTGTTTGCAGTAATTTTTTTGAACCGGTACGTGGCTATGCGTACAGGAATAGGTGTATCGCGTTGAAGATTTTTTACTTCTTCACTTTCAACATACCTTTTAGAAGGCGAATTTTGTGCCATTAAGGAGGGCAAACTGCCCATTGTGCACAAAACAAAGAAAAGGGTAAATATGCGTTTCATGTTGGGAAGATTAAGAATTGACAATTTTGGTGGTTCAAAGCAGATTTAAAACTCCGAAAACTTAAATCTTAAATGGCAGCAGCAAAAAACAAGTTGCGAGCAGCTAAATAGATACGTTTATTGGCATATTCGCAAAATAGTGTTAAAATTTTATGCAATTTACACCAATTTTCGGGTTTGGCAAAAAAAAAGTTCAAAAACTTTTCAGCTTGACTAATTAAATGGGCTCTAAGCCTTTTGTGGCAAACGTTGTAGGTGTTTAATTTGCTAATAGGCAGAATTGAGTTTTTCTGTAACATCGGGATAAAATAACGCCTGTATCATGCAAATTTTGAGGTTTGGCACATATACTACCCAAAAGGGTTAGTCGGTTTCACATTTCTACCCTAATTTTGTACCATGAATGATACACCAAAAACAGGTACTTCTTTTGCCGGTAAACTATTTATGCTATTGCTGTTGGTGGCGGGTGTACTGGTAGGGGTAAAATACTGGCAAAACCAAACCAGCGCCAATGAAAAACAGTACCTCTATAATGTTCAGATAGCCGATAGCCTGTATAAGCAGAAAGCCTATGCCGAAGCGCTCAATTTTTACCAAACTGCTTTGGGCTATCAACCCAATGACCGGTATGCACAGGAGCAAATTAAATCGGCTCAGGCAAATCTGAATATCTCCTTTTTAAACACCTTTGGCGGAGCCGGTGCAGATGAAGGTAATGTCATTGCCCTTACGCCCGATGGGGGTTATTTAATAGTAGGCAGTACTGCCTCATGGGGCAATGGTAACGCCGATGGCTGGATTATTAAAACCGATGCACACGGGCAACTGGAAAGGCGGCAAACTGTTGGCGCACAACACGCCACTGTATTGCATGGCATAACCCCTGCCTACAATAATCTTTATTACGCTGCGGGTACAACAAAAACACCCACATCGAGCCATATTCTGCTGCTAAACTTAAATGCTGAAGGGCGTATTTTATGGGAGCAAACTGCTGCTTTAGATACGGTTGCCATGAGCGCATTAGCGGTGGTGCAACACCCCATTGACTCAACTATTTGGGTGGCAGGACATATTCAACAATCAAATGCACTGCAAACCGATGCACTGCTGGCACAGTTTGATAAACAGGGCAACCTGATACAAATTTTTACCTACGGCAACCCCGCCGCAAACGATGCCGCCACTGCTTTGGTTATGGCTTCTGATTCTACCTTTATACTTGCCGGCTTTACCCAGCAAAATCCCGATGAGCCTACCAATGGCTGGATTGTGATGGCGCATACCAATGGTAAACTCCTGTGGCAAAAAACATCGGGAGGGGTTAAAAACGATGTGTTTACCGCCCTAACTTTACTTCCCGATGGCAGAATTACCGCAGCCGGGCATACCCAATCTTTAAAAGATAGTAGTTTAGACCTTTGGGTAGTGCAGTTTAGCCCAACCGATGGCGCTGAAATATGGAACAAAACCATAGGCGAAAATGGCAATGATGCCGCCCGAAGTATCCTCTTTTTGCCCGATGGCGGGTTTATAGTGGCAGGTTATACTAATTCTTACGGGCAAAAAGGTAAAGATATATGGCTGCTCAAACTTTTTAGAAACGGTCATTTAGATTGGAAACAAGAAATAGGCGATACCGAAGACGATGCTGCCAATGCCGTTCTTTTAACCCCCGATGGTGGTTTTGCACTCTGCGGGTACTTAACCAAAAACCAAAATGCCGATTTGTGTATTGTTAAAACAGATGTAAAAGGACTCCTCCAAAACCCAACCGCTAACTAACCTGCATATCGGGCAAAAAAAAATGGGGAACTTAGCTACCCCTTTTATCCCATAATTAGCTTGCCTTTTCTTTATACTAATTTACGCAAGGTTCGAATTATCGGCATGCTCAAAGGCTTACCGAAAAAGGCTTTTAAACATGCTTGACAGTATATTACGGTGCGCTGCACCTTGTTAATGGGGCATTTAACTTGGTGGCTACCTATATTTTGGTGCGCTGCACCTTTGCAAAACAAATACCCAATTTATGAGAGTTGGTAGGTAAGTACTTCAATGAAATTAGTTT
>DDVC01000075.1 GCA_002345145.1 Bacteroidetes bacterium UBA2322 | reverse complement strand
CAATGGGGGTGCGGAAAGTGGGCTCTTAACCTTATTTTTTCTTGATTTCAAAACGGCTACTAAAACGGAGGTATTTGGTGGTTAAAGCCATAAAAAAACGGAAAATGCCCTTTGTAAGCATTTTCCGTTTTTGGTAAAGCAGGGCAAAAAAGCCTGTTATTGGCGGCATAGGAGGTTATTCGCCTTGCCCCAAAGAATAAGCGCGCTCGCCGTTTATCCAGTAAAGGTTTTCGGTTTTAATAAAGTCAAATCCGGCATTGGCTATGTTTTGGAGGAGGGTGGTTATATCGGCGTGGTTAATGGGGCGAGTGGCGCCGGTTCCTTGGTAAACAAGCGACAACTCGGCATCTAAGGCTACAAATCGGCAGCGCCAGTGGTCGGTACAGAAAGTTTCGGGTTGCCCATCGGGATAAACTTTTACGCCACGGTTTGTAATCAGTTTAAGGTACATCAGGTCGCCGGCAAGTGGTCTCAGGGCATCACCCAGCATATTAGGATTGCGGTTATTGGCGGTATAGTCTAAAAATACATCTACACCTACCAATTTTTTGTTTACTCGCGGAGTAGGTGTTATTTTAATATGGATAGGAGGCTGGTTTTTATTATACGCTACCGGCTTAAGCTGCTGCGGCTTATTGCCCAATCTTTCAATGATGGCATCGGCAAATTCTGCTGTGCCTACGCGTTTTTTGCTTTGCCCTTCGGTATAAATATCGCCGGTATGAATACCGTCTTCTAATGTTTTCATCAGGGCATTTTGAATATCTTCGGCTACCGATGCCTGCCCTATATGCACCAACATCATGCAGGCGCCGTTGAGCAAGCCCGATGGATTGGCAATGCCTTTACCGGCAATATCGGGGGCAGAGCCGTGAATGGCTTCAAACATGGCAAAATCATCGCCTATATTTGCTGAGCCGCCCATACCTACGGAGCCGGCAACTTCGGCGGTAATATCGGAAATAATATCGCCATATAGATTAAGGGTTACTACCACGTCAAACCTTTCGGGTTTATCGGCAAGCATGGCAGCGCCTATGTCTATAATGTAGTGGTTGTTTTCTATATCGGGATACTCGGCGGCTATTTCGTTAAAAACTTTGTGAAACAAGCCGTCTGTGTATTTCATAATGTTGTCTTTGGTCATGCAGGTAACGCGCTTGCGGTTGTAGGCGCGGGCATACTCAAACGCATACCGGATAACCTTTTCGCAGCCGGGGCGCGATACTAATTTAAGGCACTGTATTACCTCGGCAGTTTGGCGGTGTTCTATGCCTGCATACAGGTCTTCTTCGTTTTCGCGTATAACCACCAAATCCATTTTGGGGAAATGGGTGGGTACATAGGGCGGAAATGCCTGGCAGGGGCGCACATTGGCAAACAATCCTAATGACTTGCGCACTGTTACGTTGAGGCTTTTAAAGCCGCCGCCTTGTGGCGTGGTAATGGGCGATTTTAGGAATACTTTATTTCGGCGGAGAATATCCCATGAATCGGGCGAAATGCCTGCCTGAATACCCATGTTATATACGCGTTCACCTATTTCAATTACATCGTACTCCAATTGCGCTCCGGCGGCTTCCATTATTTTTAGGGTTGCCTCCATAATTTCGGTGCCTATGCCGTCTCCATAGGCTATGGTGATTCTTTGGCTCATATTGTATGGTTTTTAATTAGCAGTGCAAAGGTAAGGGTAAATATGGTATTTATGGGCAAAAATGATGCTTTTTTACCTCCCTATTAGGGGTTTGTGCCGATAATGGTTTAATGCCCGATAACCAAAGTTGGGCACACAATGGCGGTGATTACCAATTTGACTACTCTGATTGAGCTGTACTTTGCGGCGTTTGTAATTGTTGCTGCAAGTAGCGCGAGGTGCGGTTGAGTCCGTTGTGGCTCCAGCCGGGCGGGTAAAGGGCATATTTGATGCTGTCTTTCCATGTGGGGGCGTTTTTCATATCTTGCCATAGGGCGGCAAATTCATGGGTGGCAATTTTGAGCGGGTTGTAAGTGTGTATGTTATTGGTTATACCAAATACAGGTGGCTCTGTTTGTGTATTTTCGGGGGTAAAGGTGCCAAACAACCGGTCCCATATAATTAAAATGCCGGCATGGTTTCGGTCTAAGTAGGGTATATTTACCGCATGATGCACCCTATGGTGAGAGGGCGTATTCATAAACCACTCTAAAAAGCCTAATTTACCCACAGTTTGGGTGTGCAACAAGAACTGATAAATAAGGCTAACAGATTGCATCATGAGTATCATAAGCGGATGAAAACCCACTAATGGCAACCATATCCACCAAAAATACTTGTACAGCAGTTCGGTCCAGCTTTGGCGCAGGGCTACGGCAAAATTGTATCGCTGCGAGCTGTGGTGGTTTACATGTGCCGCCCATAACAACCTTACCTCATGGCTAAGGCGGTGATGCCAGTAAAAGGTAACATCATCGGCAAACAAGATAAGCAGCCATGCCCACCACTCCCAGCCTATGGTAAACAACCTAAACTGGTATAACCAACTATATGCCACCACAGCCAGCGCTTTGGTGCCGGCACCTATTACCACAGAGCCTAAGCCCATAGCAATACAAGCTGCACTATCTTTGGCTTCGTATAGGTCTAAATGCTCTTTGTAGCCTATGTATAACTCAATAGCCATCATAACCGCAAAAAACGGTATGGCGTAAACAATAACGGGGTCGAGCAAACCTTCCATGTGTAGAAAAACAAAAAGTGAAATAAAGAAAATTTTGGTGGTGATTGGAGTTGAAAAGAGTAAAAACTATTATGTTGGGTAGCGAGTAAAGTATTTGGGCACGTACTTATTGTGCCTGTGTTACACTTACTGAGGCATTTGCCGCATTGCTCCATTCTATGGTAATGGTATGCTGGTTTATGCCGCCACCACTCACTACGCTGCCCCCGGTAACCGTCCATGTATAAGTACTGCCGGCTATGGGTGTTATGGAATAAGTAACCACATCGCCCGGGCATATAGCGGCAGCGCTGCTTGGCGCTATAACCGGCAAAATGGGGTAAACCGGCGGTGCATTATACAGCCACTGATAGCAAGCCGGAAACTGCTGTGCCCAAAAAGATTCAGTATGTTGCCCACCGGCAATGGCATTATAAGAAACTTCGGAAGTGGTAAAACCTGCCGATAAGAGTAAATTATACATGGCTTGCATATTGGGTAGCATACTGCCCGATTCATTGCCGCCTGCTACCAAGTATATTTTCATGTTTTGCTGTTTACCTGCTGCCTGTACAAAATCATAAACCTGATTGCTAAACCACAGCGAAGGCGAAAAAACACCTGCTTTACCAAATACGTTTTGGTGAGCTATAGCGGCATACAAAGCTATTAAACCACCCATAGAACTGCCCGCAATGCCGGTATTGTTTCGGCAGGGTAGTGTGCGGAAATTGGCATCGATGTAGGGTTTAAGGGTATTGACTATAAAATTTGCGTATGCCTCGCCCTCGCCGCCACCATAAGCCGGATTTACCCAAGGTGAGTACTCATTTATGCGGTTGGCGCCGCCATTGTCTATGGCTACTACTATGCAGCCATAGTTGCCGTTTATATCGGCGGTAAGGTTGTTTAGGCTTTCGTCTATTTGCCACTCGCCGGCAAAACTTTGGGCAAGGTTAAACAAGTTTTGCCCATCTTGCATATACAGTACCGGAAAACGCAAACTGGTAGCCGAAAAGTAATTGGGTGGCAGGTAAATTTGCACCCGTCTATTCCTGTTTAACTGCGGAATGTAAAAGTTTGCCGATACTAAATTTACATTGCTAAATGCTGTATGGGGGTAGGCAACGCCCAAGTCTTCCCACGATAAAACGGGCAAATTATAGGTAACCGGCACACCGGCATAGGTAAAAACATGATTGGGTATAAATCCGCCCGATGCGTTGCCCTCAACCGTAGCCCAACTGCCGCGCGTTATTTTAAACTCTACCGTGCCCACAGGCGGGGTAAAGGTAATGCTGTATGCCGAGCCACTGTTGTAAGCCGTAAGCAGATAGGCAGGGCTGTTGTTTGTCCAGCCGTTAAAAGTGCCTGCCAAATAAAGATTGGCGCTTGCCGGTGTATTGGAGGGCACCACCACATTAAGGGTTACCTGTGCCTGTAAATCAACGGCATAAAAAGCCACCCAAATGAGCAAGAGCAGTTGCTTGGTTTGGTAATACATGATAAATAAATATGACTTGCAAAAAACAAAACAATGCGTTTGTGTTAGTTTAGGCTTATGCTATTGGCTGTGTTTCTTTGTTTTTGAGGTGTTTAAATAAAGGTTCATGTTCTATAACCATAGCCTCTATGCGTTTAAAAATCTGTTCTTTAAGGGCAGGCACATCATCGTGGGTTAAGCCGGCAGTATTTATGGGCGGCGTATAAATGCAGGTAATGGTGCAGGGGTGCATGGGCAGTTTATTATTGGTAAGCAAACTGCGCACACCCACCAGTACCATAGGTACTATGGGCAACTGCAAATCAATGGCAATCCTAAAAGCGCCTGAGTGAAAAGGCAAGAGGGGTACAGTGGCTTCATCTGCAAAAGTGCCTTCGGGAAACAGGGTTACCGATAACCCTTGCGAGGCGCGCTTTTTTACCGCCTCCACACTTCGGCGGCGGTCTTCGGGGTCTTTGCGGTCAACCAATACACATACCCGCTTAAACAGGTAGCCCAAAAAAGGCATATTTTCTACTTCTTTTTTACCCAATCCTACAAAGATATTTTTGATAGCGGCGGTCATTATAACCACATCGCCGTTTGCAGTATGGTTGGCAATAAATACGTACTGTTTTTCGGGGTCAACATAGTGGCTGTTTACCACATTTATTTTTACGCCGGTTAAGCCTGCCCATACGCGCAACCCATACTGGCAAAATTTGAGCAAGTACCGCAGATGCGTTTTTTCGGGCAGCCAAGAGGTTACAAAGGCTACCAGCATTGCCTTTAACACCAATAACCCAAACAGCATTACTGCCCATACATTGTATAAAAATCGGACGAAAAACATGGCTTTCTGATTAGTACAGGTGAAATAACAACAAAAACTTACAAATAAATATCCCGATGTGCTTAGTTATAAACAGCTATCGGTTTTATGAACAACAAAATTACGCTTTTTTGGCGTTGCAGGTTGGTTTGTAGTATAACAAAGTCCTAAAACGTTTGCAGGTTTAGGGTTGGTATGAGGTGTAACCCCAGTTTGATGTAAAATGGCACACAAAGTCCGTACTGTCTGCATGATGTAAAAACCGGCAGCAATTAGCACACAGATAACACGGATGTGGCTGATTTACGCCGATTTTTGAAAAATAATAATCCGATTTTGGGATTGCTTTGATTACGAATTACGAGTGGGTTTTGTACCCACAACCGTAGCCCCACAAACCACACTTTTACCCGCGTTTATCCGTTTAATCCGCGTTATCTGTGTGTTTTTTTTGCCAAAAGTAGGTAAAAATATCTTAATTTGTGCCTCAAACTGTGGCTGCACCCTTTGGTATGTATGGCGGTTGCTAATACCTTATGGCAGATACACCTATGTGGGTTCGGTAGAGTTGATACAAGTTAAAATCGGATAGGTTTACCTCGCCGTCAAGGTTGGCATCGGCGGCGTGGTAGCCTATGGGTAGGGGTAATTGGTTAAAAAAGAGGTTAAAATCGGCTAAATCATGTATGCCATCAGCATTTATATCGGCAGGAATCATGGCTCCCCAACTGCTGTTGCTAAGTGGCATGAGTTGGTTAGCGCTACCTGCAATGTTTGCTTCCAACCTAAAATCAATGAGGAAACTGGCGGCATATTGGATAGGCAAAGCAGTGGCAATAGCCTTATGGTTGCGGTGGCGAAGTATAAAATAGTACCATTCGCCCGGTTGGAGGGTTGGGGTTTCTATCACTCCTCTTGCACAATCGCCTGTATTTACCCCGCTAATGCTGCCATCTTGGTGCAAGATGCCGCACAAAACAGCCGCCTGCTCAGTAGGTTGGTTAACATGCCTTACGTCTATTGCCACATAATCTACGGCATCGGGTGGTAAGGAAGCCGTTGGGCTATTGGAGCAAGGCAGGTGCCAGGGCGCTTGGTTATAGGGTGGCGCGGCAGGAAGCAGATTTTGTTGCCGGAGGATATTGTGCATAATACCCTGTGTATTGTTATATGCGCCGCCTAAAATGGCTTTAAATTGCAAACCAATTGTGGGGGTGGTTTGCACTTCGGCAGTTGCCATAGCAGAGCAGCCATTGGCAT
Organism: Bacteroidetes bacterium UBA2322; assembly: GCA_002345145.1. Taxonomy (GTDB): domain Bacteria; phylum Bacteroidota; class Bacteroidia; order Chitinophagales; family UBA2359; genus UBA2359. The sequence goes on along the minus strand of DDVC01000075.1, from coordinate 31,983 downwards.
TGGTAACTGTTAGGGTGTAGGTGGTAGCTTCGGCTGCGGTTAGGGCGCTGCCGGCGCTGCCATTGCTCCACAAATAATTGCCTGTTGTGCCGGTTGCACTCAGCAAAACAGTAGGGGCGCTGCAACTAATAGTTGCCACAGGTGGTGCAATACCAACATCGGGAAGAGGCAAAATCGTTATGCTTACCCAATCGGTTTGGTTACAGTTATTGGCATCGGTAACGGTTAGCTGGTAGCCGGTTGTAATATCGGGCACAAAAGGAACATTATTTTGCACATTACCACTCCAAACAAGCGTGCCACTGCCTGTACCATTGAGCGTTACATTATCACCGGCGCATACAGCCTGGTCAGAACCGGCATTGGCGGTGGGCAGGGCATGTATAACAAAAAAAGCGGTATAATTTTTGTGAAAAGGCAAGCCATATTTGTAAGCGGTAATACTAACCGAATAAGTTGCCGGCGGAAGGCTGCCCATACTGAGGGCAAACCCGCTAAAAAAGTAGTTATTGCTGCTGCCACCGCTTGAAAGTGTCCATCGGATAGAGTCTGCCGCTGTGCCGGAGTAGGTAAAGTTTACCATATCGCCCATACAAAAAGCGTTGTTGCCCTGAAATTGTATAGTAGGAGCGCTTCTTATTACTACCGGATAATCTTCTACCTCGCCCAGTGTGGTGCCACAAGCTGTGCTGTAATTGCCCCAGTAGCCCAACCTAACGCGCATACGCAAAGGAGCTTGCTCGCTTGCGGTGGCAGGAACGGTAAAACTGCCGGTGCCTATACTGCCGGTGTTTACATCAAGGATAACCCTTTCGTTGGGGTTAAACTCTAAGTCATTGTTGTAATCTATCCACACAATAAAATCGTTTGATGACCAGCCGGTATTAAAATTGGCGGTGGCGGTATAGGTAGAATCTTTATACAGGGTAAAAACGGTATTGGGGTAATACGTATAGGCATTGTTAAGGGTGCCCGAATTGCCGGTGCCGGCACAGGTAAAATTGCTGATGTATAAGTTTCCGTTATCGCTTTCGCCGCTGGCAGGGCAATACTCATGTGGGCGAACGGTGTACATAAACTTATAGGTTTGGGTGGTATCGGCATTTTCGCCTATGGAATATATAATAAAATACATATTTGTATTTGCCGGAAAATGTGGAAAGGGCTGCGTGGTTTGCCACATATTGCCCGATGTTTGGGTCATGGGGATAGTGTTGGTAAAGGTGGGCGCATTTGCCGACCACTTTACATATACTCCTGATAGTGCGCCACTGTATTGAATGGTAGCAGTTACAAACTGGTTTATGGTAGTGCGGGGTTGGTTGTAATCTACGCCGGAGGTAATGGTAGTTTGGGTTATTTGGGGGTGTTGGTGCCTGCCTGCAAGCGGGTACTGCCATAAGCCGCGCCCCCAAGTGGCGGCTCTAAGGGTATTGGAGCCACGCTGAATATCTAATTCTCTGATGGTAACATTTGGCAAATTGGGGTTATACAGCTCCCAGTTGGCGCTATTCATGGCTTTTTTATATAGTCCGTTTTCAGCGCCTAAGTATATATTGGCATCGGGTGTATGGTCAATGATGGCACAACGAATGGGCATATTACCCAAGTTGGCGGTTATGTTTTGCCAGTTAGCTCCCGAATTATGCGAGATAAAAACCTTTTGTCCGTTGTTTTGATAATTGGCGTAAGTTACTAATATAGTAGCGTCGTTGTTGGGGTCAAAAACCACATCAGAAATATCAAAGTTGGGCAGGTTGTTTTTGATAGAGGTAAAAGTTGCCCCGCCATCGGTAGAAAGTTCTATTTTATCTTGTCGGGTAGCCACAATTATTTGGCTGTTGTTTTCGGCAATGGTGGCAAACTGAATGGTGCCGCCGCCAAAAGAAGCAGGTGTACCCAAATTTACCCATGTATTGCCAAAATCGGAGCTTTTATGCACCATAGTACCCAATGAGTAAATGGTATGGTGGTTGTTGGGGTCGTAAAACATTGGGGCAATCCAGTTGCCCTCTTGCCCGGGCGGAGTGCAGCCGTTATTGGTAAGTCCTCCATCATAAGAGCGTCTTCGGGAGCCATTTTGCCAGCTGCCTATGAGCCAGTTGGGGTTGAGCGGGTGAATAATACCCTCCATACCATCAGCGCCGGTGTATTCTATCCAACCGTTGTTGGTGTAAATGCTGGTGCCGTTATCTTGCGAGCCGCATATAGTTTGTGCGTTGTTAGATTGCGAAACGCCTAAGTTGTAGTTTTCTCTGATGCCGGTGGTAAGGCTTATTTTTTGCCAGGTTGCGCCATTATCCGATGATTTGCACAAAAAACCATCGGTACAGGCATAATATATGCCGTTTACACAGGTTAAATAATTGCAATCGGCATGAACATAAACAGAGCTGTTGTTGTAGGCTGTTTGGTTATTGGTGCCGCCATGCTGTGAGCTTCCGAGCGACCACCATGTAGCTTGCACAAACGAAGCGCCCCCGTTTGTGCTTCGGAATAAGTCAACATAACCGGCTACCATTTTGGAGGTATCTAAGTCGTTGGGTACGCCATACCATAGGCTAACATCTGCGGGTGCCGGGTTTACTATGGTAGTAAAAGAGCTGCCGGCATTGGTAGATTTCCAGATGCCATTGTCGGAAGTGGCAAAAATACAATCGGGACAAACAGGCGTTACCGATATGTTTATTTGTGCGTTATCGTTTCCGGGCAAATCGGTTAGGGCAGTAAAGTTTACCCCTTGGTTAGTAGATTTATGTATTCGGTTTTTATTACTGCCCCAGTAATAGTTTTCATAAAGATACACTATATTGGGGTTAGTGGGGTGAAACTCCATATCTCTTACCTCCCATGAATTGTTGGTTCTTACCCAGGTGGCAAGGTTATCGGCAGAACGAAAAATGCCTTTATTGGTGCCTACAAAAACCAGATTAGGCACAGTGGGGTGATATTTAATAACATTTACCCTAAAATCGCTTCCCAAGCCGCCAAATCCAAGATTGGTTGGGTTAAATGCAGTTTGGGTAAAGGTACTACCGCCATTGGTAGAGCGGTAAATGCCAAAGGAGTAGCCATTACCTGCCATTCGGACGTTTATCAATACCGAGTCGAAGTGTGCCGGCGAAGCGGCAATGGCATTTACGCCCGATGCAGGTAAATAATCGGTATTTTGTGCCCATGTTGCTCCGCCGTTGTTGGTACGCCATAGCCCGCCACTGCGCGAGCCCATGTAAATTTGCTGCGGGTTGGCAGGATTTACCACCACAAACTCTACCCTACCCAATCCGGCTGCATAATGTCCGGTAATAACACCTATGGAATCAGGACCCAAACTTTGCCAGCCGCCGGTTTGCAAATACTGCCACTGCCCGCTTTGAGATTGTTGGTTTAGTATGCGCATATACTCTTTATGAGGCAGGAAGTGGTCTATCATTCTATTGCCCGATGGGGCGTACTTTATTTCATTTTCTTCTTTCCACCGTAAAAATTGCTTATATCCGGAACCCTTAACGCCGGTATCTATTCTTTTAAAATAGGCTTCGGCGCTATCGCAAACGGTGTAAAAATTGATGGTATTGTCATACATCATGTATTTATAGGCAGGATTGGCTTGATAGCCGGTTGCCGAGCCTATAGGTCTTTGTGCATTCAGCGAAGGAGAAATCAAAAACAACAATAACCCGATATAAAAACAGGAAGCCAAATTCTTAGGCATGATTGGGGGATTTGAACTTTACGCACAAAAATGGTATTGGATAGGTGTTTGGTGGTTAGTATCTGCCAATTTAAATAGTACGCAGCGCTGCCTCTAATACATCTTTTACGGAGCCATAAGTATTTTGCAAATAACCATTATTGAGCATATTGGGCTGTACCCATTCTAAGGCGGTAATGCCCTCCTCTTCTTGTGGCTGCAAGTTGTTACAAACCGGGCAAAGCATTTTATACCAGTAAGTGGTTTTAAGTATTCGTTTTCGGCGGCTGCCTTCGGTATAAGTATGGAAGGTGGCATTGGTTTGGTTAATATCAATAAACAGCTCGCTTTGCACAACGGCATCGGTAAGTCCGGTTTCTTCGGCTATCTCTCGCACGGCGGCAAGGGTAAGCGGTTCGTTGGGTTCTACTTTTCCTTTGGGCAAATCCCATTTATCGCGGCGGTACATGAGCAGCATTTGCCCCTGTGGGTTAAACACCACGCCCCCGGCAGCCGCTACCGGCTGGTAGTTGGCGGCAAAATCGGCTTGCAGTTGGCGAACATCGGGGTTAAAAATATGCACTTCAGAAAGTTCGCTGTTTTGTTTTTCTATGTAGGTGATAATATCAAGCAGGTCTTTTTGGCTTTGGTACGTAACCAAAAGTATATCTTTGCGCTGCCTTGGCAGTTCTTGCGGCGGGTGGTTGGTAAGAAAAACCGGGGTGTTGTTTATGAAAATCTTGAACATTGGTATAGTGTTTGGGTTACTTTTGGTGGTATATTAGGTCAATAATAGTACTCAATAACAGGCAAAGTTAGTTTTTCTTTTACAATTTTACAGCCATTGTTTGCTTGTAAGTGTTCTTAGTGGGTTATCTACTAATGATTGCACTAAAAAAGTAGCAAAAAATAGAACAAACATGATTTACACCCTCCCTTTTATAGCAGCATTTATAGGTTGGCTTACCAACAGAATAGCAGTAAAAATGCTGTTTTACCCGAAAGAGCCGGTTAAAATTTTATTTTTTGAAGTTCAAGGCGTATTCCCTAAAAGGAAACTGCTTTTGGCAGAAAGGTTGGGGCAAATAGTATCAAAAGAGCTGATTTCGTTTGATGAGATAAAAAACCGCCTTAGCGACCCACATACCTTGCAAGACGTAAAAGAACAGGTAAACAGCAAATTAGATGAGTTTTTATGGGTAAAATTTCCGGCTTTGTACCCTATGCTCTCCTTGTTTGTTACCGATAAAATTAAACAGCAGTTTAAGTTAAATGCTATGGCAGAAATAGACGAGGTAGTGCCTAAACTAATAGACAGTTACATAACCAAAGCCGAAAAAAACCTAAACGTACAACAAATTGTTTACGACAAGGTTGCCAATTTTTCTAACGAAAAGTTGGAGCAAATTTTGTTTGCCATACTCTCTAAAGAGTTCACCTTTATAGAATTTGTAGGAGGAGTGCTGGGTTTTGTGATAGGACTTGTGCAATTAGTACTCACGCTATTGTCTGTTTAGCCCCCATAGTTTAACCCCTACCTGTTTGCCCTTACAAGGCGTTTGTGTTTAATTCTTTTGAAAATGCTTACCCGAAAAACCTTTAACCGGTGGCTGCTGGAAGGCGAAGGTCCGCTGTTGGATTTTAAACAAAACATTACCTCTGCCCCCAAAATTGCCCGTGCCATAGTAGCATTTGCCAATAGCAGGGGCGGTAAATTTTTAGTGGGCGTGGGCGATAAAGGACATATTACCGGTGTGGACAGCGGCGGCGAAATGTACCAGTTAGAAAAAGCTGCCGAGCAGTTTTGCTCTCCGCCTGTGCCTATTACCTTTGATGAGCTGGAAATTAACGGCAAAACCGTGTTGGTGGCTTATGTAGAGGAAAGCGCACAAAAACCCCATTTTGCCTTAGATAAACAGGGGCAGAAACAACTTTTTGTGCGCATTGCCGATAAATGTGTAGCGCCCGATGACCTCATTAGCCAAGTGCTGCTTGCCGGCGATATGAATAACCTGCAACGCGGCTTTATGTATGAGCAACGCAAAAAAGAATTGCTCCTGTTTTTACAACAGCATAAAACCATTTCTCCGCAGCAGTATGCACAACGCTGGAATACTACCGAGCGCAATGCGCGCCGTTCTTTGCTTGATTTTATGTTTGAGGGGGTTATAACTTTACTGCCCAACGGCGCTTTTGAAACAGCGCCGGGAGCGGGGTAGTACATATAGCCGCAAGCCTAAGCCGGTTTTGTAACGCATAGCGCATAAATTGGGCTATTTTTAGGCAATAAATGATTGACGCTTTGTTGCAGCCACCATACGCCTAACCCATAGAGCCTATTTATTTTGCACTTTTACCGCTTGCCGGGGTTTTTAGATAGCAAAATACCACCTAAAATGACACTTGCCGGTACTGTGCCTCTAATGCAGAGCCGATTTGTTCTGTCCAACACGCTATTTTACTGAAAAAAACAGGCATTAAAACCCTAAAAATGCACCCCAAAACCTTGAAAAACCGACAATATAAACTCCCCCCCTTCTTTGATGGGGGGCTGGGGGGAGAACAAATCGGCTCTGCCTCTAATGGGGTAAAACATGATTTTAAACCCTTTTAAGGGTAGTTTGTTTTGGCTTAGCAGTTCAACTTATTGTTTTTTTACTCCCACCCTTTTGCCAAAAACATGCTCCAAATAGCTTGGTCATCGGTTTACCGCCACCCTTTGCCGCCCAATCATCGGTTTCCGATGGCAAAATACGAGCTACTGCCCGAAACTTTACTATATGAAGGCACCATAACCCATGCCAATCTGTTTGAGCCCGCTCCCATAACGAGTGAGGAAGTTATCCAAACCCATGATAGCAGTTACTGGCACAAACTCACAACCCTTGCCCTTACACCTGCGGAGGAGCGCCGCACCGGTTTTCCGTTATCGGCAGCATTGATATACAGAGAACGTGTAATAGCGCAAGGTACAATACAAGCAGCCCTGTATGCGTTGCAAAACGGCATTGCCATGAACATAGCCGGCGGCACCCACCATGCCTTTACCAACAAAGGAGAAGGGTTTTGTCTGCTAAACGATATTGCACTGGGCGCTAACTACCTCCTGCGGCATAAATTGGCTAAACAAATTTTGGTGGTAGATTTAGATGTGCATCAAGGCAACGGCACAGCACAGATTTTTGCCCACAACCCGCAGGTTTTTACTTTTAGTATGCACGGCGAAAAAAATTACCCCCTACAAAAAGAGCGCTCATCATTAGATATAGCCTTGCCCGATGGTACGCCCGATAGCGTATATTTACCCCTGTTGCAAAAAAAACTTTACTACCTGATAGACACCGTGCAGCCCGATTTTATTTTTTACCAAGCCGGTGTAGATGTGTTGCAATCCGATAAATTGGGAAGGCTTGCGCTTAGTATTTATGGCTGCAAACAACGCGACCACACAGTGCTTCATGCCTGCAAATCATACCAAATACCCATAGCCGTGAGCATGGGTGGCGGCTACTCGCCCCGGCTTGCCGATATTTTAGAGGCACATGCCAATACCTACCGACTGGCGCAGGAAATTTTTTTCTGATTCAAAAAATCGGGTTAATGTATTGCTATTACCCATTCCGGCGTTGTGGTCAATTCCGGCTGTCGAGCCCCCAAAGCAGTTTGTTTCTGATGGTAGAAAAGAAATCGCCGCCCGATATGCGCACTAAGTGAAGCATAAATTTTTCCTTTTTTACTGATAAATGGTAATGATTGTTAATGGTTTCGTTTCGGGAATCAAGGGTACATAAAAATGAGTCGCTTCTGCCTTCAATTTTAAACGAAATGGTTTTATCATCGGGTATTACAATGGGGCGCACATTAAGGTTATGTGGGGCTACGGGTGTTATTACAAACGTTTGCGAATTGGGGTAAATAATAGGACCGCCACAACTAAGCGAGTAAGCCGTAGAGCCGGTAGGGGTAGCCACAATAATACCGTCTGCCCAGTAAGAGTTTAAAAAATACCCGTCCACAAAGGTATGCACGGTAATCATGGCAGAGGTATCTAACTTGTGAATGGTAAACTCATTCAGGGCAAACGGGGCATCGGCAAACAGGTGGGGGTGGTTGCTTTCGAGGCGCAACACAGAGCGTTTGTCTATGGTATAGTTGCCTTGTTGTAATTGGTGCAGCAAATGGGCAGAAAAATCAGTTTTGCTAATATCGGTTAAAAAGCCCAATCTGCCGGTGTTAATGCCTAAAATGGGTATGCCAGAGTCTTTTACCAAGGTAATAGTGTTGAGCAGGGTGCCATCGCCGCCTATACTAAACAAAACATCAGCTCTACCTATCAGGGTTTCGTAGGAGGTAAAAACAGTTGGCGGGGTAGAGAGCAGGGTAAGCTGCTCTTGGCAAGATTGGTACAACTCATCGTAGAGCAAAAAATCAATATTGGCAGTTTGCAGGGTATCTATTATACTTTTAACAAACAGCAGGGTTTCAGATTTAGGCTGGCGACTGTATAGAGCGATGCGCATAACCGGTGCATTTTTATGCCAATCAAAAGTAAAAACCGCTCCGAAGACAATACAACTGTATTATTCTTTGGGGCGGTTACTACGCTTAAAAAGACTTCAAATTAGTGTGTTACAACAGGAGGCAGTTCTTTAGCCTGCTCAACAAAACTTTCTACCTGACTCAACGAAGGCACTTGGCGCACAAGTTGTTTTTCGTTGTTTACCTCAATCATTTTGGCATGTAAATTGGCAGCATTGCGGTTGCGCAGTTCTTTTACCGTGTCCACGCCGGCAGCTTCCAATAACTCTGAGTACTGGCTGGAAATACCTTTAATACGGAACAAATCGGCATGATTAACAAAAGTGAGCATTTTACTGTGTGGAATACCTGTGGCGGCTTCCAACTCGGCTCTGCCTTTGGCGGTAGCGCCTCTTTCAAGCAATTGCTCAACGGTTTTGATGCCAATTGATTCAAATTTTTCGGCATAAACCGGTCCGATACCTTCTATTTCAGCAATTTTGTAAGCCATAACGGATTTTTTTTGGGGGTTAACTGGGAAATTAAGTAATACGGTGCAAATATAATTGTCATTGAATTGTTTGCCAAATTTTTTATCCAAAATTAAAACTTCACCTGTTAAGTGGCTGGAAAAACGGGGTTAATAGTGGAATGTTTATGGCAAACGGCTCAGTATAAGTTCAAAACCGGGCAGTACCTCACTGCCCGACAGGGGTTGGTTAAAGGGGGTGGTGGTTACGGGTGAATGAGGTTGGTAAATATAGGTAAGTTGGTTTTTAAGGTCTATAAGCCAGCCTAACCTACAGCCGTTAGCTATCCACTCCTCCATTTTTTCATGCAGGGTGTTGAGGGTATCGGTAGAAGACAAGAGTTCAATTACAAAATCGGGGCAAATGGGTGCAAAACTGTTTTTTTGTTTTGGGCTAAGGGCTTGCCATCGGGTTAGGTTTACCCAGCTCACATCGGGCGAGCGCACCGCGCCGTTTGGCAGGGTAAAACCGGTAGAGGAGTCAAACACTACGCCTGCTTTAGTTTTTCGGTTCCATATGATGACTTCAGCGGCAATTTCACTGTTGTAATGACCGGTTTCGGAGTAGGTTGGTGGCATAATAATGATGTTGCCTTTATGGTCTTTTTCTAACTGAAAAGCATCGTTATGGCGGCAGAGGGCTTCAAACAGGTCAATATCTTGCAGCGCCTCTTTTAACTTGGGAGGTGTTTTAAGGGTAATAATATCGGGAAAATGGCTCATGGCGGGGTAATTTATTGGAGGGGCTTACCCCAAAAAGGCGCGTTTTTTGGGTAAGCCATCGGGTTTAGCCGTATAGGGTTAGCTTTATTTACCCAGCAATCGGGCAAGTTCTGCTTCTAATTGCTCATAGGTAAGGTTTTCGGCAATGATGATGCCTTTTTCATCAAGTATAAACAAGGCAGGCAGGTAGTCAACGTGGTATTTGGCAAGCAGTTCAGAGTCAGTGCCACGTACATCAATAACCTGATTTTGCCAACTGAGTTTATCTTCGGTAATGGCGGTTTTCCAGCGTTCGGGGTTTTTGTCAAAGGCAACGCTGTACACATCAAAATTTGTATTTTTGTATTTTTGATAAAGGTTGTTCAGGTCTTCGTGATTTTCTCGGGCAGGTCCGCTCCATGTAGCCCAAAGGTAGAGCAGGGTTACTTTACCTTTCAATTGGGAGAGGCTAACTGGGGTATTATCGGTTTTTTGGAGTTTAATATCTGGGGCTTGCTGTTTAAGCATTGATTTTTTGAGCGGGGTAAAATCAAAAGAACGCATAAAAGCCATGTCTTCTATGGGTTCAAACAGCGGTTTATAGGTATCGCCGTATTGCATGGCGGCAAGGGTGGTAATGGTTTCGGTTTCTTCTCTGGTAACCACAATGCCGTCCATACCTCTGGTTTTTACCGTTTGGAGGGTTTGTTCGGCATCGGCTTGTTTGTCAAATTTACCCAGCAGTACGCGGGTAAGTCCGGTAGTAGTTTTTTCGGTATCTAATGTACCCAAATTTGCCACCCGCGCAAAATTAGCCGGATTATAAGTTTTAAATACACCCAATTGAACCTTAAAAAAGCGGCGCAAAACGGTACTGGTAACGGTATTGTTGCTGCCCGATGCGGGAGGCGGAGCTACTACAGGGGTGGTGGTAGCAGGCGGCGGTGTGGTGGTTGCAACGGCGCTACTGCCCGATGCCGGTACGGTAATGGTTTCGCTGCGCACAAAAGCATCGCGGTAAAAGCGGCGCACTTGGGGCAGTATGCGGTTGGCTTCGGTTTGGGTATAAGTGCCCAGCAACACCCGCGAGAGCGTAGTGGTGGCGGGTTGAATTTCTAACGTGCCTAAGTGTTTTACATTGTTATAATTGCCCAATTTTGGGTTTGGTAAAGCGCCTAATTGTATTTTGAAAACGGTTTTTGTGGTGGTGGCAGGTGCCGGCTGTGGCGTTGGTATTGGTATAGTGTTAGTGGGCGGGGTGGTGGTATTGTTTGCCGGTGAGGGTGTGGGGGCAGGGGTAGGAACCGGATTTGCGGGCGGTGTAACCACTGTTACAGTTTCGGGAGCCGGTGGTGTGGGCGTAGGCTTTGGTGTAGGTGTAGGCTGCGGCGATTTGGGGTTTCGCTTAATCAACTCTCTTTCAAGTTGCTCATAGGTTAGGTTAATACCTATGATAACTCCTTTTTCATCGAGTAAAAAAGAGGAGGGAAGGCTTTTAATGTTGTAAAGCGACCAGTAGCTGGAATAGTAGGAGTCGAGGTCAATTACATGATGCTCCCAGTTGAGGTTGTTTTCTCTGATACGGCTTTCCCATTTAGAGCGGTCGCTGTCAAAAGCCACGCTGTAAATGGTAAAACTCTTGGCATTATCAAAGGTAAAACCCTTGTATTTATTAAAAAGCCTTACATATTCGGGGTTTTTTATGATGTTGCAAGCTACACACCAAGTTGACCAAAAACTAACCAGTACCAAATTGCCTTGCAAAGAGGAAAGTCTAAGCGATTTATTGTTTAAGGCATTGAGGTCTATTTCGGGCGCTTTGGTGCCTATGGATACCATGGGTGGTGAGGATCGAAGCGGCAGTATTACCAATGCTGAGAGCAGCAAGAAAGAAAAGAATCGGTTAAACATAGGAGTAAAGGTTTAAGATTTTTTATGCAAGGTAAGCATTTGTGTAATAACGCACCTGTTTGGCGCTATATTTTTTGGTTTCGGGTAAAAAAAGGTGGTTTCAGCCGGCATTTAGTGGCATAAAAAGTGTACAGTTTGGTGCATTGGGCAATAATTACCCCTCTCAAACAATAGTAGTTTGTGGCTCTTAAAACCGGTTGAGCATATCTGTCCATGCCTGATGAAAAGCGGGCAGGGTTTGCAGCAGGTATTCATAAAGGAGCAAATGCTGTTGGGCATTGGGCTGCTGGGGGTTAAAGCTCAAAATTTGTTGTACTTCGTTTTTAAGCTGAAGCCAAATATCCTGGGCAAACTCGGTATCGGGCAGCGCGCCAAGCAGGGTGGTAATCAGGTTTAACCTTTCGGTTATGGTGTTTATATCGGCAACTAAGTAGGCAAGTTGCTCGTGGTAGTGGAGGTGTGCCGAAAGTTTAAGATTTAGGTAAACAAAGGTTTTGAGCAGCTCAATAGAGCAACTTATGTTACCTAAGTTAAAGCCAAGGTTAAAAATGAGCTGCTCGGCAGAAGCCACCGGAAAGAGTTGGTAAAAACCTTGATAGTTTTGCTCTGTCCATTTAAAATAATCGGCAGGAAGGGTAGGTGCAGGAAGGGGGGTTAAACCACAGGCTCCCGCTACGCGGTTTACATGTGGTATGTTTTGCATAAACCACTCACTTTGTCCCTTTACCCACGTTATCATTTTTTCGCATTCCTCTTGCACATCGGGGTGGTGGTGGGCAGCTAATTGTTCGGCAATTACTACGTGGTTAAAATACCAACCGCTGTACGACAGAATGTAACCAGTAAGGTAAAGCTGTTTTAAGTGTTGTGCTGGGGGCATAAATGGTGTTTTGAGGGGGCTTTATCGGATAAACATTTAAAGTGGCATAAGAGTTGGCAGTTAGGTTATTATGTGCAGTAGGCTATTGGGTTGGTTGTAGTTGTTTGTTAGTATTGGTTTAGAGCAGTAATGCGTTTAGCGCCCTGTTTGACAGTTTTACCAGTTTTATCCAATTAACTTTTACCTTTGCCCCTGCGTAACTACCTTGACTATTTTAACCATGCCGGGCGATACTGTTTTTTTTGACCAAATGAACCGCAAGGTGGTACTGCCGGTATATCCGCCCCGGCGCATTGTATCGTTGGTGCCATCGCAAACCGAACTGCTTTACTACCTTGGGCTGTATGAGGAGGTGGTGGGTATTACCAAGTTTTGTGTTCACCCGCCGGAGTGGTTCCAAACTAAAACCCGTGTGGGGGGAACAAAAAATTTTTCGGTAAACAAAATTTTACAACTCAAGCCCCATTTGGTTATTGGCAACAAAGAGGAAAACACCCAAGAGGGCATTGTTATGCTGGAAAAACAAGCGCCGGTGTGGATGAGCAATATAACCCAACTACCCGATGCTTTGCACATGATAACCGCCATAGGCAACCTTACCCAAACACCATTACCTGCCCAAATACTGGCACAAAAAATAGTAACAGCCTTTTCTTCCTTAGAAAAACCGGCAAAACCTTTGCGCGTGGTTTACCTCATTTGGCAAAATCCATTTATGGCTGCCGGTTATCATACTTTTATTCATGCCATGCTAACCCAAGTTTGTGGATTTTTTAATGCACTTACACCAAAGGCTGAGCGCTACCCGGCGCTTACATATGAAGAATTGCAAACTTTACAACCCGACATGGTGTTTTTATCATCTGAACCATACCCGTTTAAACAAAAACATGCAGCAGCTATCCAACAACTATTGCCCAACGCCTTTGTTACCTTAGTTGATGGCGAAATGTTCTCGTGGTATGGCAGCCGTCTTTTGTTAGCAGCTACTTATTTCAAACAACTTTTGGCGGAGGTAAATGCCCAATTGGGTTAGGTAATTACACTCGTTAGCAAGCAATAAAATAATAATTTAAAATATACTTTTTATGTCTGTTTTTCATCGTTTTTCTTGTTTTACCTTTTCTGCTCTGTTCCGCACATTTTTACCCCTGTTTTTGGCATTAGCGGCATCGGGCATAAGCCTGCAAGCACAAACACAGCCCCAAAAACAAGATATTGGTTATATTTTGGCTAATACCCTTTTCCAAATTCAAGACTCTGCCAAACGTCAGATTACCCCACAGCAAACCATCTACAATACAACGCTCCTGCGCGATTTTTACCTTCAGCGAGGGTATGCTCCTGTTTGGGTATCGGGGCAAAATTTAGCGCCCAATACTGCTGAATTTATTCAATGCTTTAAAGATATTTGTCAATCAAACGGGCTAAATCCCGCCAAATACCATATTTCTGCTATTCTGAACACAGCAGAAATTTTCAGAAACGCCCCTACAACAGTTTTGCCCGATGAGATAACCATTTTTGAACTCCTCCTCACTGATGCTTATATGCAATTGGGCAATCACCTGCAAACCGGCGCTGTAGTTCCTACAGAGGTAGATATGGTTTGGAAACCCATGCGCACGCCTTTTAACATGGCTTTGCATTTACTGCAAGCAATGAGAACTAATGGCTCGTATTGCGATGCACTAACCGCATTAGAGCCCAAACAGCCCGAATACAAAGAACTGAAATACTTGCTCCAATTGTACGAACAACTGCCCGATTGGGATAAAATTAAAGCCCCATGGAACTTGCTCCTCCAAAAAGGAGATGTTAACCCTATGGTGGTAGAAGTGCGCAAACGCCTTCATATTACCGGCGACCTCAACCCACAATCGCCCCTAACCGATGTGTTTGACAAAGAATTAGAAACGGCTGTTATGCTGTTTCAGCGAAGACATGGCCTATATTATGACGGCGTGGTAAAAATTAATACCATAAACGAGCTGAATGTAAGCCGCCAAAACCGAATTGAGCAAATTAGAGCTAATTTGGAACGATACCGGTGGTATCCCGATAACTGGGGAACAACCTATGTAAGCATTAACATACCCGAATACCGGCTCAGAATGACCGAAAACAACCAACTTTCTTATAATGAAAGTATTATTGTAGGACGCGAAAATTTTCCTACGCCCAGTTTTGCCGATACTATTACCTACTTAGTGCTCAATCCCTACTGGTATATGCCTGCCAGTATAGCCAAAGCAGAGCTCATGAGTGAAGTAGAGTACGATGCCAACTATTTTATTAACAATGATATAACCGTTTTTCAGGGCAATAAACGCATCAATCCTGCTACCGTAAACTGGAAAACCGCCGACCTAAGCAAGTACTATTTTAGGCAGGGAGCCAGCGCTTTTAACCCTATGGGAGTGGTTAAATTTATGTTCCCCAATCAATATGACATTTACCTGCACGATACCCCAAGCCGAGAGCTGTTTAGCAACAGTCGCCGCTCTTACAGCCACGGTTGTGTGCGCATAAACCAACCTCTTGAGTTTGCCAAACACCTGCTGCAATCCGACCCGTTATGGAACGATGCAAAAATAAAAAGTACTATACACAGCCAAAAAGAAACAATTGTTAATCTTAAAAAACCTATACCTATTTACTTGCTTTACCAAACTGCTTTTATTGACACTGAATCGGGCGAGGTAAATTTTAGGGAAGACCTATACAGTTGGGATAAAAAAATAAACCAAATTCTTTTCCCCCTTGGGTAGTGGGTAGATAGTAAATGGCAATTCGTAAATGGTATTCAGTAGCGACTACTAAAAAATAAGAACTAATTTGCGCCTTTGCGAAAAACAAAATCGGGCTGGTAACGAGTAGTGAAAAGTGGCGAATGTTTAATCGGGATAAATATCGTAGCAATACAAAAACGCAAAGAGCGCTTGTTTTCCCGATTCCCGATGTTTGGGCGCATGGTGGTAATGCCGCAAAAATTGCTGCCCCACCACAACCGGTTTCCTTATGGGTAAAGGGCTGTGGTAAAAAAACACAATTTTGACCATAAAAATTTGGCGTATTCCTAAAACGCTGTAAATTATGTTGGACAGTTTAGCCGGGCAGACCTATGGAATCAGCCTGAAATATATGGGCTGCCATTTGTTTAAAGTAAGTAAGCATGTTATGCCGACTTGTTCAGAAAATCCTCAAAAAGGATGGAATACCAGTCTCTTTTATCCTCTTTTTTTGGGTAAAAAAAGTTGGTACGGCGAAAACCCCTTTCGGTCAGCTACTCTGCTGCGCTCATAAGGGCAGTGGTTAAGATAGCGCCGAATAAGATTTAAACGCTCTTGGCTTATTTGTCCTCTTGCTGCTCGCAAAAAAGGTTTAAGGCAACTGTTGGCAGTTTCTATCATGGAGGAGGAACGATTAGATTTTGTTAAAAGGGATTGTAAATTTTGTAGCATAACTTGTACTCTTTGTGTGCAGGTGTGTTGGCAGAGCATAGCTTCACATTGGTCTGCTTGTTGTTGGTGGCTAATCCGGTTGCCCTGTTCATCAAAATAGGTAATGGCATCCTTGCTCTGAAGCAATAAAAATTGGGCATTATCGTAATGTTGCATCGCTACATTGGCTTGGTTATAGGCAGTTTGTACCGCTTTCATAGCCGTTTGTACTGCTTTTTTATGTGCAGCAGTAGTTATCAGTTGTTCGTCAAGTGCTTTTTGGGCTTGATGTAGCGCCTTTTCAGCCTTCTCCCAATTAGCAAACGAGCGTTTGAACTTGTTCATTAACTGCACAAGTTCCTTGCCCATAACCCGATAATAATGAAATAAATCGCCATGAAATACGAGGTCTAAACCGGCTAAACAAGACCGTATTTGCCGGGCAAAGTCTGCACAGATACTTTTCGCCCAATATAGCCTGTATGTAATGACTCCAAGTGTCTGATTGACGGTTAGCTGCTTTCATCAGCCCTGCCAAGTACCCTGTGCGGCTATCTATCATGGCTAAATAGGGCGTACCGTCTCAAAACATTTCATCTATTGCCAATCAAACATAGCTATCTTTGGGTAAAACATCATAAACAGCAAAACACGAACCATATCTGCCGATAGTGTCTGATACCTCTCCTTTGCCGATGCCTATTGCCCGATAACGCAGCGATTGTACAATAGCATGAACACCGGAATGGTGTAACAAGTACTCCTGTAAAATCAAGCGTGCTTTCTCCTGTCTGACAGGTGAGGGGTTTTATTGCTTTAGCAAGGGCAAATTCTCCCTTACCACGCTATAAAACTGAGCGTAATTATAGCAACTGCTACGACTGATTTTGTGTAAATGAGCTATCTTTGTGACGCTTCCGTAGCCTTTGGCTGTGGACACCTTTTCACCAATAATAAGCTTTTTAAGAGGGGGGTGCTTTGTAGTGAACATAGTTATTGTTTTTACAAAACTATAGTACGCACTTCCTGTCTTTTTTAATACAACTGTCAAACATTTTTAGGAATACGCCCAACAAAATTTGAAACATCAATCCAGTTTATCCATCAATGTTCGTTGCTTTATTGGTTTTGGGTGGTAAAATTCTACCTTACAGTTAAGTTTGGGCATCTAATACCGTAAGCATAAAGGCGTATTCCTGAGCAGTTTCTTTGTAACTGTCGTATCTGCCGGAGGGTCCTTGGTGTCCGCTGTCCATATCAATTTTGAGCAGCAGCAGGTTGTTATCGGTTTTTAGGGTGCGGAGTTTGGCGGCATACTTTACCGCCTCCCAGTAAGGCACATTACTATCGTTAAAAGCGGCGGTAATCAACAGGTGCGGGTAGGGCTGCGGTTTCAGGTTGTCGTAGGGCGAGTATTGCAATATGTACCGGTAGTATTTTTCGGTATTGGGGTTGCCCCATTCTTCGTACTCGCCAATGGTAAGGGGTAAATCTTTATCCAGCATGGTAGTAAGAACGTCTAAAAAAGGTACTTGCAAAATGGCGGCATGGCATAAGCCGGGCTGTTGGTTAAGCACGGCGGCAACCAGCATACCGCCGGCGCTGCCGCCCTCTAAAATTAAGCGCTGCGGCAAGGTGTAGCCCTTATGGGTTAAAAATTGTATGCAGGCAATAAAATCGGTAAACGAGTTTTGTTTTTTAAGCAATCGCCCTTCCTCATACCATTGCCTGCCCAACTCTTCGCCGCCGCGCACGTGAGCCATGGCATACACAACCCCCCTATCTAAAAGGGTAAGCAAAGTGTGCGAAAAATAAGGCTCATTTACCAACCCATAAGCGCCATATACATAGAGCAGCATAGGGTTTGAGCCATCTTTATTAAACAAATCTTTTCTGTAAACCAGCGATATAGGCACTTGTTTCCCATCGGTAGCCGGTGCAAAAAGGTATTCCGATTGGTACATGGCAGCATCAAAATTGCCCAGCACGTCAAACTGTTTGAGCAGGGTTTGGCTGCGGGTTGTCATGTCAAAATCAAATACCTGCGTAGGGCAGTTGAGCGAGCTGTACACATACCGCAGCAAGGTAGTATCATAAGCATAGTTATCGCCTACCGATGCGGTATAGGTAGGGTCGGGAAAATGGAGGTAGTAATCCTCATCGGGGTTATTCCATGCTTTTATGCGTATGTGGGGCAATCCGTTTATGCGTTCTTCCAGCACTAAATAGTTTTTAAAAATATGGAAATCTTCGAGCAGTACGGTAGCCCTGTGCGGAATAATTTCCTCCCATTGCTCCAATGGGGTATTGGCAATTGGGCAGCGCATAAGACGGTAGTTGGGGGCTTGATAGTTGGTAAGTATATAAAAATGTTGGTTGTAGTGGTCTATGCTGTACTCCATATTTGGGCGGCGTTTTTGTACCAAAACGGGGGCAGCATTTGGGTTGTTGGCATCTACATACCACACTTCGGAAGAGGTATTGCTATCGGTATCAATAAAAAGGAATTGTTTAGACTGGCATCGGTAGGCAATGCAAGAAAAACGGGGGTTTTTTTCGTAAAAAATCAGCTCGCTCATTTTTTGGGTATTACCCAGCAGGTGGCGGTAAACCTTGTGGGGGCGCAGCGAGCGGTCGTAAACGGTATAGTACAGCACATGGGGCAGGTTTGCCCAGCTAAAATGGCACACATTGGTAAGTACATCGGGTAATAGATTGCCGGTGGGCAAGTGTTTAAAGTAAACGGTATAAATCTGGTCGCCAAGGGTATCTATGGCGTAAGCTAATATGGTTTCATCGGCATTTACCTCAAACATGCCTACCGAAAAATAGGCATATCCCATAGCCATTTCGTTTACATTGAGCAGCACCTCTTCGGGTGCGCTTAGGCTGTGTTTTTTCCGGCAGTAAATGGGGTAATCTTGCCCTTCTTCTATTCGGTTATAGTAATAGTAATCGTCAAATTTAAAAGGAACAGATGTCTCTGTTTGAGGTATTCGGGCTTTAATTTCTTCAAATATGGTTTGCTCCAATCGGGCATTTTGGTTAAGCCGGTGGTCGGCATATCGGTTTTCGGCATTTAGGTGTTTTACCACGCTTGGGTTTTGTTTGTCTCTGAGCCAGTAATAATCATCGGTTCGGGTATGTTGGTGAACGGTTATTTTATGGGGCTTTTTGGGCGCTTTGGGAGCAAACATAGGGTAAATTTTGGGTGATAGTGTTATTCTAAACTGCAAAGGTATTACAAAACCCATTTTGAACGGAAAGGTTTGTAGGCGACGGTTAACGCTTATTATTTTACATAGGCTTAAACCATTTGTTTTACCAATTATTGGGCAATGTTTGACTATCCCCCCAAAGCGTTTTGCCGGAGTACTTGTTCTTCTATCCAGTTGTAGGTTTTTTTTATACCGTTATAGAGTAGGGTATGGGGCTGCCAGCCGGCAGATGCTGTTACAAGCCGATTATCGGAATTGCGACCGTTTACCCCTATGGGACCCGATATGTGCTTTAAACTAAGTTGCTTGCCCGATATGCTTATGATCATTTGGGCAAAATCATTAATAGAAATCATTTCTTCGGAGCCTACATTAAACGGACCGGTATGGGGCGAGTGCATTACTTTTAAAATACCTTCAATGCAGTCATCTATATACAGAAAAGAGCGGGTTTGTGTACCGTTGCCCCATATTTCAACGGAGCTGCCGTTTTGGGCGGTGGCTACCTTGCGACAAAGTGCGGCAGGGGCTTTTTCTTTACCACCCTGCCAAGCGCCCAGCGGACCGTACACGTTGTGAAATCGGGCAATGCGCACATTGAGCCCTGCATTTCGGTGGTAAGCCAGATACATGCGTTCCGAAAACAATTTTTCCCAGCCATACTCGCTATCGGGCTGTGCAGGATAGGCGGAGCTTTCGGTACACAGGGGGTTTTGGGGGTCTTGTTGGTTATAGGCGGGGTAAATACAAGCCGATGAAGCATAAAACAAGAGGGGTGTTTTTAGTTTGGCGCAAATATCGGCAGCGTGGAGGTTTATGAGGGCAGAGTTGTGCATAACCTGTGCATCGTTTAAGCCGGTAAACAAGTAGCCGGCTCCGCCCATATCGGCAGCAAGTTGGTAAACTTCTGCAAAAGAATGGTCAATAAGGAGTTGGCAGGAAAGGGGGTTGCGCAGGTCGGCTATAATAAATTCATCGGCATGGGTGGGTTCAAAATCGGGATATTTAAGGTCAATGCCGCGCACAAAATAACCTTCGTTTTTCAGTTTTTTTACCAAGTGCGACCCTATAAATCCACCGGCGCCCAATACCAGCGCCCGCTTTGGGGTAGTGTTTTTTACCATATTATTTTGGGGAGTTGCGTGAGTTTTGTAAACACAAATTTATGCCAAAGGTAGGGGTTTATGGCAGAATACGCAATTTCGGCTTGCCTGTAAGTGGGATTTGGGTGGTTTATGACCGATAAAATTTGTTGTTTTACCACATTGGGCTGATGGTGGGCATAGTGGGCAAAGCCGGTTTCGTGTAGGGTATCTAAAAAAAACGGTTGCCATTCGCCCTTCATCCAGTTGGCAATAGGGGTTTGGAAACCCATTTTGTGGGTTCTGAAAGCCACTTTTGGGGGCATAAACGGGGCAATGGCATAGCGCAGCAATGCCTTAGTATAACCATTTCTGAACTTAGAGGTGTAAGGAACCGAAAAGCAAAAACTGACTACCCGATGGTCTAAAAACGGCATCCGTATTTCTACGCCCGAAGCCATGGAGTAGCGGTCGTAGTTGCGCAGCAGGGTAGGCAGGTTATGGGCATGAAACAGTTGATAGAGGGCGCTGTTTAGGTGTCCCAGTTGGTTTGGTTGTGCAGTTTGGGGGTATTGGGGTGTAAATTTGGGCAGTTTGGGGGCAAACGCTTTTTTTAGTTCTTTGGGCAGGTGGGGCAGCCACCTGAGCAGGTTTGGGCTGCCGCAAACCCACCGGAAATAGTTGGCAAAACTTACGGGCGGTTTGGCAAACTGCGGGTTGTTGGGTGGGGCTAAATTTCGGTAGGTTTGGAGCAAGTTGTTAATTTGGCGGGGGTTAAAACCGCAGTCTAAAAAGGCATGAAACATAAAGGTATCATAACCACAAAACAATTCATCGGCTCCGTGCCCGTCTATGCAAACCGATACGCCCTGTTGTTTGGCGGCATGGTAAGTTTGCATCATGGGTACAGGCGAGGTAATGTAGAGGTCTTCGGTAAGGTAGAGGTAGTGGGGCAGTTGCTGCAATCCCTCTTGTGCGCTAATGGGAACAAAGGTGGCAGGAATTTGCAAAAAATCGGTTACTTGGCGGGCATAAGCCGTTTCGTCTAATGGAGTGCCGGGCATGGAGGCAATAAAAGCATGTTGCCAGTTGGTGGTGGCAAAAGCATCGGGCATAGAGCGGGCGGCATGTGCCATAGTGCAAATTACGGCGCTTGAGTCTAAGCCGCCGCTAAGGGCAGTACCTATTGGCACGTGGGCGCGCATACGTATGCTACAGGCATGGGTAAAGAGGTGTGCAAAGGCTTCGGTTTGCTCTTCAAACCGCTTGGGTACCGGGTGCAGGTGTGCTGTGGTGTTCCAGTAGGGTTGGGTGTGTAGTTTTTTTTGGTCAAAAACGCCCCAATGCCCCGCCGGAAAACGGTTTACATAACGCAGTAAGCAGTGTTGGGTAGCCTCGTAGGTAAGCACATTTTGTTGCAGTTGGTCAAACATAGGATTGAGTTCAACTACGGGTAAAAAGGGTGCCAATGCCTTCATTTCGGAGGCAAAGGCAAACCTGCCATCGGGCAAAAGGGTGAAGTACAAGGGTTTTTCGCCAAACCTATCTCGGCATAAAATAAGTTGTTGGGTTTGGTTATCCCAAATAGCCAGCGCCCACATACCGTTAAAGTGCTGCCAGCAGTTGTGCCCCCATTGCATAAAGGCGGCAAGGATAACCTCTGCATCGGTTTGTGAGGTAAAGTGATGCCCCATGGTTTGCAGGGTTTGGCGGAGCTCGGCATAATTGTAAATTTCGCCGTTATAGGTAATTGTGTAGCGGTTGGCATAGTGCATGGGTTGTGCGCCTGCGGGGCTAAGGTCAAGAATTGCCAGCCGTCTGTGCCCAAGTGTGATGCGGTTTTGCGGGTCGGTCCAAATACCCTCGCCATCTGGTCCCCGATGTGCCAGCAAGTTTAGCGCTTGCCCAAACGGGGCAGCATGAACGGCAGGTAAACAACCTAAAATACCACACATAAACGGTAAAACTGTAATAGTAGGCAAAAGGCGGCAAAGCCACTATCTGGCAATCCAGATGGCAGGGTTTAGCTTGGTATTGCTTTCCCAAACTTCTAAATGTACTACGGCTTCGTTGTCATCGGCATTATAAAAAACGGTGCCTATGCTTTGTTTGGTTTTCACCTCAGCGCCTTTTTCTACCGTTACCTCGGCAAGGTTGGTGTAAACGGTAAAATAGTTGCCATGTTTAATGATAACTGCCCACTGAAAAGTGGGGTTAAACAGTATATTAGACACTTTACCACTAAAAACAGCGCGCACTTTGGCGTTGGGTTCGGTGCTAATATCTATACCGTTATTATTGGTGGTTATATTTTTTAGTACGGGGTGGGGGTTAGCGCCAAAATTGGCGGTAATTACTCCTTTTTCTACGGGCCAGGGCAGTTTGCCTCTGTTTTGAGAAAACTCATCGGATAGTTTGATGGCATCGGGGCTTGTATCTATTTTTAGCGGTTTGTTTGCGCCGGTGGCTTCGGCATTTTTTGCGGCATTAGCATTGGCTTTGGCTATCAGTTCCTGAATTTGTTTGTTCAGTTCATCAAGGGCTTTCTGTTTTTCGTTGAGCTTTTTTTCGTACTCTTTTTCTTTAGATTTTAAGGTTTTGAGCATTTCATCTTTGCTTCCCTTTTCAACCTCTAAGGTTTCGCGTTCTTTTTGTTTATTGGCAAGCAGTTGGTTTTGTTCGGCTTTTTCTTGCTGAAGTTCGGCAAGTTTGGCTTGTAAAGAAGCATTGGTAGCGTAAATTTGTAGTACCTGATTTTTTCGGTATTGCCTAAAATAATCTAAGTATTTTAAGCGGCGGTAGGCATCGTTTACGCTTTTGGCAGAAAACAAAAACAGCAGTTTGTTGTAATCGCTTCGGTTAAGGTAAGCAGTTTGTGCAGCTTTGGCGTAGTCGTTCTGGAGTTGTTCTAAAGCGCCGCCCAGGGAGTCTATCTGAAAAGTAATTTCCAAAATTCGGTCATCAAGCAGGTCAATATGTTCGGCTATGTTGGCAATGATTTTGCTTCGGTTTTGAATTTTTTTTTCCAGCAGAATAAGGGTATTGAGCGATGATTCTTTTTCAGAGCGGGTACTTTTTAGTACATCTTTGGTTATGTTCATTTCTTCATAAAGCTGCCGTCGTTTTTTTTGCAGCTCGGTGCGCGAGGTTTTTTGAGCATACAAAAGTGTGCCTGTATTGCTGCTCAGCAGCAGCAATACCAGCGCTGCTATGGGCAGCCACCGCAGCAGGTTTAAATTTTTATCGGATAACCTCATACCTGTCAGACACTGAAAAAGGGAAATCGAGTGGTTTATTTATTTCCACTTTGCTCATTTCTATAGTAGCATTAACCACCTCCTGTGAGCGCATATTTACGCGGCGGGTATGGGCAAAGGGTTTATTGTTAATAGGTTGGTAGTTGCCCATATCTACCGTTAAATGGCGGCGGTTAATAGAATCGGCAACCAACATGCGGGTAATGGTATAACCGGCAGGCTCTACAAAAACAGCATAGTGCAATTTGTCTTGCAAATCGGTAAGACATAATTCGCCCTGTTGGGGTGTGGTAATTTGGGGTTGCCGGGCAGCGGCGGGCAGTTTTTGCCCCAGTATTATGCGTTGCAGGGTAACAAAATCGAGCGGATACCCTACCAATTCTTTCAAATACCCGATGCTCTTTGTATAGTAGCGTTTGTTAAACTTATCTAAAACTTTTACCGAATCGGGGGTAATGAGGGCGCGACCCACCTCTATTTTTATCCCTATGGTAGCATAAACCGACATCCACATAACCGAGTCTTTTTTTAACCTGATATCAGCGCCAAAAGATTGCTGTTGGCTGCCCATTGCTGCCTCCACTTTTGCCTTTGCGCTAAACCATTGGGCGTTTAGTTCATTATCGGCAATTTTTTGTTCTAACTTAAATGCTTCCGATAATTCGGGCGTTTTGGTGGCGATATCTGTTGTTTTTTTAGCTTTTTTGGAAGCAGAACAAGCAGGCAGCAAAATTATTAAGGCAATGGGCAGCAAAAGGAATAAAAAAAAACGTTGGGTTTTCATGGTGTGGGGCAATGGGTATAAAAGGGTGGAGGTGATGGCATGGCGCTGTAAGGCAGAGCCGATTTGTTCTCGCCCCCAGCCCCCCCTCAAAGTAGGGGGGAGTTTATATTGTTGGTTTTTCAAGGTTTTTGGATGCATTTTTAGGGTTTTAATGCCTGTTTTTCCTGAAAAATAGTGTAAATCGGCTTCGCTGTAAGGGGATTAAGTTTTAACTCTTAGAGCAACTATTGTTTATTCATACAGTTTTTTGTCTTTAATTTTTTTATCCAGCAGTTCTGATGTGCTGCCGTTTTCCTTAGCAGCTCTCCAGTTTTCTACTGCCTTATCTATTTCGTTGAGCTGAAACAAAATATCGCCGTAGTGTTCCAATAGCGTTGCGTTTTTATTACCGTTGTTGGTTAGGGCTTTTTCTATCCACTTGCGGGCTTCGGTGTATTTTTTCTGCTTGTAAAGCACCCACGCATAGGTATCTTCAAAAGAGGCGTTGTTTGGTTCTAATTTATTGGATTTAAGCGACATTTCGGCGGCTTTGTCTAAGTTATCGCCTCTTACAGACAAGAAATAACTGTAGTTGTTTAAAATGAGGGCATCATCTGGACTAATCTTAAGGGCTTTTTCAAAGTTGCTGTCTGATTTATCGTATTCTTTTGTGTCGTTATATATGCTTCCCATTAAGGAGTGCATTTGGGCGGTGAGGTTTTCATCGGTTACACTCACCAATACACCTTGTTTTAGGGCTTTAAGCGCTTTTTCGTAGTTTTTAAGTTGTTGGTTGGCAATACCATTAAAGTAATAAGGCATAGGCTGGTTAGGAAACAGCTCAATAACCTGAGTAGTAAGTTGGTTTAGGGCAAGATGATTTTTAAGTTCGTAGTTAATCATCATCATTTGGTTCCAAACATCGTAGCTGCTGCCATCTAACTGCGAGGCTTTGGTAAACTCATCAAGCGATTTTTCTTTTTGGTCGTAGGTGTAGAGCAGGTCGGCATAAAGTATATGTGCCAGCGGCTCATCGGGGTGGGCTTTCAGCACTGTTTCTACCATTTTAAAAACAAGGTTTTTATCTTTATCGGTAGGGGCTTTTCTTTCCACCATGGGGTTTAGGCGCTGCGCTTTAATGTTCACGGCAAGGTCGGGGTTGGGAAGCGCTTTTGTAAGGTATTCTAAGTAAAGCGTTTGGTCGCCTTTAAGGGAGTAATAGTCGGCAAGGGCAAGGTTGGCGTATGGGTTATCGGGCGAAGTTTTGAGGAGTTGATTATACACTTCCAGCGCTTTATCGGGCATATTGTTTGCTTGGTAAAGCTCTGCTAAGGTAAGTGCATAGCGCACTTCATTGGGGTTAGCATTGCTTAGTTTTTGCAACTCGGCAACAGCCTTATCAAACTGCCCCAGCCTAAGATACAGTTTTTGTTTTTGTACGCTAATATCTTCTAATGCGCCCAATTTAAGTTCTAAGGCATCATACACATTAATGGCATCGCCGTATTTATTTGCTTGAATAAGCATATAAGCCCAGTCAAAATAGTAATCGTACTCGGCAGGAAATTTAAGGGTAAGTTGTTCATATACTTTGGCAGCTTCTACAAATCGGTTGTTTACTGATAGGGCTTCGGCATATAAAGCCTGGTACCATTTATTATGGGGGTCAATATTGGCAGCTTTTTCGGCGTAAAACAGCGTTTGTTCGGGGTCTTGTTTTTCGTAGTACATTCGTGCCAGCTCAAACATGGCGGCATCGTGGTTGGGTTGTATGGTAAGGCACTGTTTAAAGGCATCAATAGCGCCCTGCGGGTTGCCTTTTATATTGGCAAGCAAGCCGTCAAAAAAGAGTTTTTGCACTCGTTGCAGTTCTGCTTCGGAGAGTTTGTTTTTATCTGTTTTTTCCTTTTTTCCTTTGTCTTTTTTGTTTTGTGCTTGTGCCGGCATGGTGGCAACACCTATGAGCAAAGCAAACAACAGCAGCCCAAAACGAGCTGCTGCAAGGTAAGGCAAATAATTGCCTGTAAAAGGGGTGGTATGGGGTTTCATCAAAAAGAGTAGTTAGTAATGAAGTATAAACGGCAAACAACACCTTTTAGGTGTGTGTAATTAACATAACAGGCAAACAGGGGTTCAAATGTGTGGTAAAATGGGCTAAAAAATCCTAAACCAATAATAAATAAAGAGCCGAGAAGTGATGCAGCAAAACTGCCCGATGTTAATCTGCAACAGAGTAATCGCCCATGCTCATATCTTCGGCATGTCCTGTAATATGTACATGGTTACCTATCATGGAGTTGGCTATTACCTTGTTTTTAATGGTGGTATGATTTTGGATAATGCTGTTTTTTATGACCGAATGTTCAATTTTAGTGCCCTCGCCAACAGAAACATGTGGTCCCACCACCGCGTTTTTAATAACCACATTGTTACCAATAAAACAAGGCTCTATAATGGTGGCATTGTGTAAATGTGCGGTAGAGGCAGTAAGGCTTTCGCCCCGTTGCTGCACAAACTCTAAAAAGCGTTGGTTAGTATGTACGGTAGCCGTTTTATTACCACAATCGAGCCACTCCTCTACCGATGCTATGCCAAACTGTGTGCCTTTTTGTTTCATGTTTTCAAGGGCAGAGGTAAGTTGGTACTCGCCTTTGTCCTTAATATCATTGTCTATGATATACTGAAGTTCGTTGCGCAGGTAGTGCCCGTCTTTAAAGTAGTAAATGCCTATAATAGCCATATCCGATACAAAGGTGGTGGGTTTTTCTACAAACTCTGTAATTACGTTATGGGTATTCATTTTTACCACCCCAAACTTAGAGGGGTCGTCCACCCGGTGTGTCCAAATGATACCATCGGCAGCGGGGTCTATTTTTATCTGTGCTCTAAACAAGGTATCGGCAAAAGCCACAATGATATTGCCGCTCATAATGCTGTGGGCGCATAATATGGCATGTGCCGTACCAAGGGGTTGGTCTTGGTAAAAAATATGTCCTTTAGCGCCTGCGCGGTCTGCAATGTCTAAGAGGGAATTTTCTACGTCTTTACCAAAATCACCTACAATAAAACCGATGTTTTGCACGGCTTGTCCGCACATTTCAACAATGTCTTCTACTAACCGCTGCACTATGGGCTTGCCCGCTATGGGTATGAGCGGCTTAGGAATAGTGAGAGTGTGAGGGCGCAAACGCGTGCCTCTGCCTGCCATGGGTATGATGATGTTCATGCTTTATGAGTTGTTAGTTGTTAGTTATGAATTACGAATTATCAATTACGAGTTACGAATGGGTTTAGTACTCACTACTGATTGCCCACTACCCGATACCATTTGCCATTTTCACCATTCACTTTTCACTTTTCGTTTTTCACTTCTCCCCTGTGCTGCCAAAACCGCCTTCGCCGCGCTCGGTGGAGGCAAGGATTTCTGTGGGCAACCAGTTTACGTGTTCGTGTTTGGCAATAACCATTTGGGCAATACGCTCGCCGGGCAAAATGGTTTGTTCTGTGTTGGATATATTGGCAATAATAACGCCTATTTCGCCGCGGTAATCGGCATCAATGGTGGCGGGGGCATTGGGTAAAATAAGCCCTTTTTTGAGGGCATTACCACTTCGGGCGCGGAGTTGGGCTTCGTAGCCTTTGGGTAGTTCTATGTATAAGCCGGTAGGAATAAGCGTGCGTTCAAACGGGGCAAGGGCAATGGGCTGGGGTAAAAAAGCGTGTATATCCATACCTGCCGCATCGGGTGTGGCGTAGGCTGGCAAGGGGTTGTTTGAGCGGTTAATGATTTTTACGTGCAGGGGCATGGCGGGGTGAGTAAGTTAATCGGTAATTTCAATATCAAACTGCACCAAATCAACAAATTCCTGTATGCGGTGGTCTATGAGGGTGCGGTCTAATTGCAGCAGGCGCTCAGCGCCAAATTTTTCTACACAAAACGAAGCCATAGCCGAACCGTAAATAATGCCTCGTTTAAGGTTGTCAAAACTATGATAGCCCGATTTAGCAATATAACCCATAAATCCGCCGGCAAAGGTATCGCCTGCGCCGGTGGGGTCAAAAACATCTTCTAATGGCAGAGCAGGCGCAAAAAATACGCGGTTTTGGTGAAACAGCAGTGCGCCGTGTTCACCTTTTTTAATGACCAAATACTTAGGACCCATTGCCAGTATTGTACGCGCGCCTTTTACTAAGGAGTAATTGCCCGATAGCTGCCGCGCCTCCTCGTCATTTATAATCAGCACATCGGTTAATGCCAAGGTTTTGCGCAGCTCATCCATGGCGGTATCCATCCAAAAATTCATGGTATCCATGGCTATTAGTTTAGGGCGTTTTTTTAACCGCTCTATTACCAAACGCTGCACGGTGGGGGTAAGGTTGCCCAACATAACGTAATCGGGACTTTGGTAGCTATCGGGTATTACGGGGTCAAAATCGGCTAATACGTTCAGTTCGGTAAGCAGGGTATCGCGGCTGTTCATGTCTAAATGATACTTGCCCGACCAGAAAAAACTTTTTTCCGATTGGCGCACTTGTAAGCCTTCGGTGCGGCAGCCGCGCTCTTGCATATTTGCAATGAAATCTTGCGGAAAATCGCCGCCCACCACTGATACCAATCTTATATCGGAACAAAAATAAGAAGCTGCCAAACTGATATAGGTAGCCGCCCCACCTATAATTTTATCGGTCTTGCCAAAAGGGGTTTCAATAGCATCAAAAGCCATAGAACCAACCACTAATAAACTCATAATTTACCAAAATTTTATGCGTGGGCAATACTGCGCCGAAATTTTGTGCAAATTTGGCACAAATAATTGACACAGGCTATAAACTGACCCGCTAATAATGTGCCCGATGAGTTTTTTAGAAAAAAACAAAAAAAATTGGGGTGAAAACTTGGCAAAAACAAAAGCCCGATTTATCTTTGCACTCGCTTTCAAAAAAGCCTCCTTAGCTCAGTCGGTTAGAGCAACGGACTGTTAATCCGTGTGTCCTTGGTTCAAGTCCAAGAGGGGGCGCAAAAGCAAACAAGCCTTGCATACACCTTGTTGTTGCAAGGCTTTTGTTTTTTTGGGGTTTTTAGAACGGCAATTGTGGGGCAGGCCAAGTAAAACAAAGGTATCCCCGATGTAAAGGGTAGAATGCCCCATGCCACTTCCCCTCAATCGGGCTGCCTGTTTACTCATCTCATCTGCAATTATCGGGCTTTGAAAACAAATGCTTCTGCCAAAACGCTATCGTTAGGTACTATTTTTTTTACGGTACTGTTAGACCTTATAGGGGTGGGCATAGTGGTGCCTGTAACAGCGCCCTTGCTCATAAACCCCCAATCGGGCATGTTACCGCCCGAATATACCGAAACCTTTCGCACCATACTGCTGGGTTTTTTGATTGCCGCTTATCCGGTTGCCTCGTTTTTTTGGTGGTCCTATTTTGGGTGCCCTTGCCGACCGCTACGGAAGGCGGCGGTTGTTGCTCTTGTCGCTGGTGGGGTCTATGGCGGGATATTTGCTGTTTGCGCTGGGCATTTATGAGCAGAGCATTATACTGCTGTTTGTGAGCCGTATTTTAGATGGCTTTACCGGCGGCAATATCTCTATTGTTCAATCTGCCATTGCCGATATTAGCGATGATTCTTCAAAAGCCCGAAATTTTGGGCTGATAGG
Organism: Bacteroidetes bacterium UBA2322; assembly: GCA_002345145.1. Classification (GTDB taxonomy): domain Bacteria; phylum Bacteroidota; class Bacteroidia; order Chitinophagales; family UBA2359; genus UBA2359. The sequence goes on along the minus strand of DDVC01000075.1, from coordinate 2,320 downwards.
TATGGCTTTTGGCATCGGGTTTATTATAGGTCCGTTTATTGGCGGCAAATTGTCTGACCCTACTTTGGTCAGTTGGTTTGGTTTTGATACGCCGTTTTTGTTTGCAGCGCTGTTGTGTTTGGTTAATATAGGCTTAGTGTGGCGCAATTTTACCGAAACGCTTAGCCACCCCCGGCCGGGTAAACCCATTAATACGCTTACCGGATTGGTAAACCTGCAACAGGCATTTTTAGAGCCCCGATTGCGGTTGTTGTTTGGGGCAGTATTGTTTTACAACCTTGGTTTTAGTTTTTACACACAGTTTTTTCAGGTGTTTTTAATAAAGCAGTTTGCCTATACGCAGGCAGATATAGGCAATTATTTTGCTTTTGTGGGCTTGTGTATAGCCACAGTACAAGGCACGGTGGTAAGGCAGTTGGCAGTGCGGTTCAAATCGCAGCAGATAGTGCGGTATAGTTTGCTGGGTTTATCGGCAGCGTTGTTTTGCATGTTGTTGCCGCAGTATGGTTGGCAAATTTATTTGGTTACGCCGTTTATTGCTTTGTTTCAGGGCACATCGGCGCCCAATACTACTTCGGTGGTATCGCAAAATGCCGAGGCGGGCGCACAGGGTAAAATGCTGGGCATTAACCAATCGGTATTATCGGTAGGGCTTGCGCTGCCACCGGTGGTATCGGGGTTTATAGATACTATTGATGTAAGGCTTCCGCTCATTGCCGCTTCTTTATGTGTACTATTGGGCTGGGCGCTTATGGTGCGGTTTTTAAAACGGTATGCCGCACCCAACAAAAGCAGTGGGCAACAACAGGGCTAAAGGCGTATTTGTGTACCCAAAGGTTTGCCGCAAAAGTTGTTTTACCTATGCAGCCTAACCGGTTTCAGTCATTTATGCTTAATTTTGCACGGTATTACCTTGCTCAACTCCTTGGCAGACCAAACAAACAAGGGTAAACTTGGCATGGCAGCCCAACCCGTAAAAATAGGTAATTTTGGAACTTAAAGATGTAATTTTACTTCCGCTGTCGTTAATGGTGGTAATAGGCGTGGGTTTAACCATACGCCACTTGTATTACCGCAATGGCGAGCCCTATGCCCGTTTTTTTATGCCCGGTTTGTTGCTAAAAATAGCAGGGGTGTTGGGGTTTTGTGCCATTTATAAGTTTTACTACGGCGGCGGCGATACAACCGCCTATTTTGATTTTGGCACCATTTTGTATAACCGTTTTTTTGAGCAACCCAATTTAGTATGGCAAGTTTGGAGCGCGGCTGCCGGCACCATTAACAGCAAAACCATTGCCCTAACTAATCAATTGCCTTTTTATGCCAAAGAAAATACGTTTATGGTGGTGCGCATTACCGCCCTTATTGGGTTACTTAGCGGCAATAGTTTTTGGGCAACATCGGTATATTTTGCTGCTTTTTCGTTTAGCGGGGCATGGGCAATGTATAGAGTATTTACCCATTGGTATCCGGCGTTATACAAGCCGCTTGGTTATGCCGTTTTTGCCTTGCCCTCGGTAGTATTTTGGGGTTCGGGCATTTTAAAAGATACCATAGCGCTGAGCAGTTTGGGCTGGCTGCTGTGGGCGTTGCATCAGTTATTTATCCAAAAGCGGCATTTTTTGTTATCGGGTTGTATTATATGGGTAAGCGTGTATCTTATTTCGGTACTGAAAGCCTATATTTTACTGGGTTTTTTGCCTGCCGCTACTTTTTGGATATTGGGCTACAACCTTGGCTCTTTAACCGATGTGAGGCTGAAGACTTTTATTGTGATATTGAGCATGGTGGCGCTGGGAGCATACAGTTACACACAAAGCGGGGCGCTGAGTACGCTGGTTGATAAATTTTTTCAGCAGTTTGTAAAAATGGCTATCGGGTTTCAGTCGTGGCATAGTTTTTTGGCAGAGGAGCGCGGTCAAACGGGTTACAGCCTTGGCGAAGTAACGTTTACCCCACTGGGCATATTGAGCAAGTTTCCGGCGGCGGTAAATGTAACGCTGTTTCGCCCATACCTGTTTGAAGCCCGAAACCCGGTAGCTATGATAACCGCCCTTGAAAGCGCTTTTATGCTGCTGTTTACCCTTTATGTGTTGTTTGTTGTGGGTTTGCGCCGGTTTTTCGGGTATATTTTTGGTCGTCCCGAAATTTTGTTGTGTTTTATTTTTACCATGATATTTGCTTTTTCGGTAGGTTTTAGCAGTTACAATTTTGGGGCATTAGCGCGTTACAAAATACCGTGTTTGCCGTTTTATGCCGCTATGTTGGTTATGATATTACACTGCCACCGGTTAAGGCTTTCAAGGGCGGTTATCATAGC
>DDVC01000219.1 GCA_002345145.1 Bacteroidetes bacterium UBA2322 | reverse complement strand
TAAGAGACTTTTTGGACAGCCCCCACTCTCATCATAAAGGCATAAACCAACAAACGCCCGCACGGTTATGTGCGGGCGTTTGGGTAGGTAATAAAACGGTTCGTATAAAGGAGGGCGCTTTTACAGCAGTTGGTTCATACTGGTGGCGCGCACAATAATATCCTCCAGGGCGTTAATGGGTACGCGTTCTTGCTGCAAGGTATCGCGGTTGCGTATGGTTACGGTGTCGTTGCTGAGGGTATCAAAATCAACGGTTACACAATAGGGTGTACCAATGGCATCTTGGCGGCGATAGCGGCGCCCAATGGAGTCTTTTTCATCGTACTGGCAAGCCACCGACATTTTAAGACGGTTAAAAATTTGTCGGGCTTTTTCGGGCAGTTCGTCTTTGCTTATAAGGGGCAGTACGGCTACCTTTACCGGCGCTAAGGCGGGGTGTACTTTTAGCACAGTGCGCAGGGCGGTGCCGCCTTCGGCATCGGGCACCTCTTCTTCTTGCAATCCGGCGTGCATTACGGCAAGGAAAGTGCGGTCGGCGCCTACTGAGGTTTCCACTACATAAGGCACATAGCTTTCGTTGCGTTCGGGGTCAAAGTATTGTATTTTTTTGCCCGAAAACAGTTGGTGGTTGCCCAGGTCAAAATCGGTACGGGAGTGGATACCCTCAATTTCTTTAAACCCAAATGGGAACTCAAACTCAATGTCCACTGCTGCATTTGCGTAGTGGGCAAGTTTTTCGTGGTCATGAAACCGGAGTTGGCTGGCGGCAAAGAGGTTTTTGTGCCATTTAAGGCGTACATCGCGCCAGTATTGATACCATTCCATTTCGGTACCCGGGGGCACAAAAAACTGCATTTCCATTTGTTCAAACTCGCGCATACGGAAAATAAACTGTCGGGCAACAATTTCGTTACGGAAAGCCTTACCAATTTGGGCAATGCCAAAGGGCAGTTTTTGTCGGGTAGTGCGCTGCACGTTGAGGAAGTTCACAAAAATACCTTGTGCGGTTTCGGGTCGAAGGTAAACGCGGTTATCCTCTTCGGCGGTAGCGGCAAGAGCGCCAAACTGGGTAGCAAACATGAGGTTAAACTGTCGCACATCAGTCCAATTTCGGGAGCCGCTTTCGGGGTCGGGTATGTCACAGTCCACAATTATTTGTTTCAGTTCGGCAAGATTGTTGTCTTCCATTGCTTTTACGTAGCGTTGGGCAATGCGACCGCGCTCTTCGGCATAATTGAGTACGCGCTCGTTAGTAGAGCGGTAAACGCCCTCGTCAAAAGAGTTGCCAAAGCGTTTGGCGGCTTTTTCTACTTCTTTGGCAATTTTGTCGTCTAATTTACCAAGGTAATCTTCTATGAGTACATCTGCCCGATAGCGTTTTTTAGAGTCTTTATTGTCAATCATCGGGTCATTAAATGCGTCCACGTGCCCCGATGCTTTCCAAATTTTGGGGTGCATAAAAATAGCTGAGTCAATGCCTACAATGTTTTCGTGCATTTGCACCATTGCCTTCCACCAGTAAGTTTTAATGTTATTTTTGAGCTCTACGCCATACGGTCCGTAGTCATACACAGCGCTCAAACCATCATATACTTCACTGGAAGGGTAAATAAATCCGTACTCCTTAGAGTGGGATATCAATTTTTTAAAAACGTCTTGTTGATTTTTCATAGCGGGCGCAAAGATAGGGTTTTAAGCATAAATAATACGTAGCAGCAGGGTGGTTTTTATGGTTTAGCGTGTGCAAATGCAGCAATAATAGTCAAAATTAAGACTAAACAAGTTGTTTTTGGGGTAACGGGTAAGCCTAATGGGTGCAGGGTTGCTTTTTTTTGTACTTTTACCATTGTTTTTTAGTATCGTTAAAACCCGTTTTATATTTATGCAAAAGTTGCGTTACCTATATTGTTTTTTGGTTGTTGCTATTGGGCTTGCATGCGGCAGCGGCGCTGCCAAGGCTCAAGTGGTGGTAAACGAAATAATGGCTTCCAATTCTGTAACGGCTGCCGATGAAGCAGGTCAGTTTGATGATTGGGTGGAGTTGTATAACAATGCCTCCTTCACCGTATCACTAAACGGTTTTTACTTTACTGACGATGATACCAATCTTGCCAAATGGGCTTTCCCTAACGTAAGCATTGGCGGTCAAGGTTACCTGATATTGTGGTGCGACAACGACCCCAACCAGGGACCCCTGCATACCACCTTTAAACTCAGCGCTTTGAGCGAAATGGCTTATTTGGTTAATCCACTTTTGCAAATTGTTGATGGCACGGCTTATAGCAATCAGCAAAAAGACATCAGTTTAGGCAGATTTCCCAATGGTGTGGGTCCTTATGTGCAAATGAATCCATCTTTTAACGGACCTAATAGCGCCGGACTTTCTACCACTGTTAATCCCGATACGCCTGTAACATTAACCACCACCCTTTACCCCAACCCAGCTGCCGATTATGTTATACTCAACCTAAACATAACCAATGCCAACCAGCCGGTAACCGTTAAACTGTACAACAACGCCGGACAAGTAGTAAAACAAATGAAACCGGGTAATATAACCACTACTCAAACACAAATTTTGCTGCCTGTGGAGCATTTACCCGAGGGATTGTATGTAGTAGAGCTTTCATCGGGAAACCAAACCCATACCGCATCTTTAATCATTGCCCGATAGTTGGTTTGGTAAAACTTATTCTTTGGATATTTGTTCTTTTACAGGTTTTACAATTGCCTTTATTACCGTTTACATCTCCTTTTTATGAAAAAAGTTTATGCTCTTTTAGTTGCGCTTGCATGGTTTTCTATTGCAGAAGCACAAGTGTATATCAATGAATTTTCGGCTGCTAACCTCAACAGTTATACTGATAATTTTGGCGAGTACGAAGACTGGATAGAGCTGTACAATGCCGGTCCTACTGCGGTAAACTTAGCGGGTTATTACCTCAGCGATAAAATAGACAACCCTACCAAATGGCAGTTTCCGGCGGTAGATATTAATGCGGGTGGATATTTGCGCGTTTTTGCTTCTACCCGAAACATAACCACCGGCGCTACCCTGCACACCAATTTTAGAATAACCCAAACCGCTGCCAACGAAGCCGTAGTACTGGCAGACCCCAGTGGCACTATCATAGACTCATACCCTATTACTACCCCCAACAAAGAAGGGCACTCTACCGGCAGAGTAACCAACGGCGCACCCGAATGGGGTGTTTTTACCACACCTTCCCCCAACGCAGCTAATGCCAATGCTAAAAAAGGTTATACCGCCACACCCGATATTGAACCCTCATCGGGGCATTATCCTGGTCCGGTAACGGTTACCATTACTTGTGCCGACCCAACAGCTACTATTTATTACACCACCAATGGTAATCAGCCCACTACCGGCTCTACCGTTTATGCCGCGCCTTTTACTGTATCAAATACTACCGTAATTAGAGCCATTGCCATGAGCGCCGATACTGATATGCTCAGCAGTTTTAACGAAACCAATACCTACCTCATAAATGAAAACCACACCATTCCGGTGCTTTCTATTTCGGGCGCAGAGGTAGCCGAGCTGTTAGACGGAGACTGGGGCGCAGAGCCTATTGGAGCTTTTGAACTCTTTGATACTAACGGGCAATTATTAGACGAAGCCGAAGGACATTTTAATAAACATGGCAATGACTCATGGGCTTACGACCAGCGCGGTTTTGACTATATTACCCGAGACCAATTGGGCTATGACAATGAAATAAGCGCCCAAATTTTTGCCAACTCTACAAGAAACCAGTTTCAGCGACTTATTCTTAAACCCGCCGCCAACGATAATTACCCTGCCGAAGACGGCGCACATATAAGAGATGCTTATGTACACGAACTTTCGCAACGCGCTAACCTTGACCTTGACGAGCGCACCTATGAGCCTTGTATTGTTTACCTAAACGGACAATACTGGGGTGTTTACGAAATACGAGAAAAAGTGGACGACAACGATTTTACCAGCTACTATTACGACCAAGGAGAAGAGTGGATTGACTTTATTAAAACATGGGGCGCTACATGGGAAGAATATGGTAGCTGGGACGACTGGTACACCCTGCACGATTATATCATGACTAACGATATGGCTGTGCCGGCAAACTACACCTATGTTACCGACAGGCTTAATGCGTTGAGCTTAATTGACTACATGATTATTAACTCGCACGTAGTTTGTGCAGACTGGCTCATCTGGAACACCGCATGGTGGCGCGGGCGAAAAGACGACGGCGTAAAATGGCGCTATACCCTTTGGGATATGGACGCTTCTTTTGGGCATTATATAAACTACACCGGTATGCCTAATACCGGACCCAACGCCCAGCCCTGCGATTATGAACAACCACAGGTTGACGACCCCGAAGGGCATACCGATATAGTAATGCGCCTTATGCAAAACCCCGATTTTCATGCCCTGTATGTAAACCGTTATGCAGACCTGCTCAACTCTTATTTTTCATGCGATTATATGCTCAATTTGCTCGACGAACTCATTGCCCGAATTGAGCCCGAAATGCCACGCCAAATAGCCCGATGGGGCGGCACCATGACCGGTTGGCAAAATAATGTGCAAGAACTGCGCAATTTTATCCTTACCCGATGCGCCGTAATTGAACAAGGTGTTGCCGATTGTTATGACGTGGACGGTCCGTATGACCTTACCGTAGATGTGCAGCCACCCAACTCCGGCAATGTAACCCTAAACATGATAAATCTTACCTCCTACCCATGGACCGGCTCTTACTTTGGCGGTGTACAAATAGATTTATCGGCTACGCCAAACACCGGTTATGAGTTTGACTACTGGACTATCAACAACAACGTAATTCAACCCGGCACCCTTAGCCCCGATATTTGGCTCAACCTTACTGCCAACGATACCCTGACCGCCCATTTTAAACTCCCTATTCCTACCTATCAAATAACCTTGCAGGTTGAGCCCCCTACATCGGGCAGTATTAGCGCCGGTGGGTTTGCTTTTCCTGCGTATCCGGTAAACCTATTTCTGCTCGAAGGTACGGTATTAGATTTAGAGGCTTTGGCAGCAGCCGGTTTTGAGTTTGTAAACTGGACATCAAACGGCTCTGTTTTACTGCCCGATGCTAACACGCCGGTTATTTCGTTTACCGTAACCGGAAACGATACCATTACTGCCTTTTTTACGCCAATTATTCCTAACTACAACCTAACCGTAGATGCCACACCGCCAAACGGCGGAACGCTTACCCTTAATGGTAATGCCTTAGCCCCACTACCCTACTCTGCCACCTACGAACAAGGCACCCAAATAACCCTTACCGCTACCCCCCAAACCGGCTACACTTTTAGCTACTGGGAAACAAGCGCCGGTATAACCCTGCCCAACCCGCAACAAACTGCTATTACCCTTAACTTAACCGCCGATGGTAGTATTATAGCACACTTTGAGCCCATTACCTTTGAGCTTACCATTACCAACCCCAACCCCAATGCCGGCAGTATTACCCTAAACGGGCAAACCCTAACCAATTTCCCCTACACCGTTACCCTTGCCTATGGCGAAACCTTAGACCTTAACGCCCTTGCCGCACAAGGTTTCAATTTTGCCAACTGGACGATAAACGGCACACCAACAGCCACAGCGGAATTATTGCTTACTGCATTAGAAAACCTCACCATATCGGTTAGTTTTACGCCCATAGTTATACCGCCGCCGCCGCCATTAAACTGCGAACCAGCCGTGCCCAACGCATTTAGCCCCAACCAAGACGGGGTAAACGATGTTTTTGCCATGCGCCTCAACCCTAACTGCATTATTAGCAACTACCTGCTCATAGTGTATGACCGATGGGGCAACAGCGTTTTTGAAACTACTGATATACAACAAGGTTGGGACGGATTTAACAAAGGATCGTCATTACCATTGGGTGTATATGTTTGGTATATACAATTTGACCTTTCCCAAACGCCCGATACAACCCCCGAAACCAAAATTTACAAAGGAAATATCACCCTCATCAGGTAGAACAACCAACAAAAGCCGTAACTTTGACCCATCATTTTATAATGACCCTTGCTATGCAAGGATAAGAAGATTGTTTGAGTTTTTGCCGGTTTGTTTGATTTAAGTGTTAGCCATGTTGTTTTTTTGATGGCTGCTATTACTATAAATGAAAAGCGGTTCAACCGCTTAGGCTTTGCACATTAACAATAGAGAACGTTTTGATTGACTATTTTAATATCTTATATTCCGGTGAAAAAATGTAGGCGTATATTGCTTCAATTATATCGGACTGATGATGTAAAAACATGGCTACTCATTAGCTTACTGTTTTTAGGTGCGTTATTGCCTGCCCCGCTACTGGGGCAAGCCCACACCACCATTACCCTATCGCCTTATGCCCGCATCAGTTTACTCACCTGCTCGCCCGGAAGCGAGATATATTCCTATTTTGGACACTGTGCTATAAGGGTGTATGACCCAGTTGCCAATTATGACCGTGTGTTTAACTATGGTACATTTAGCTTTAACCAGCCCAATTTTTACCTGAAATTTATACGCGGCAGGTTGCTTTACTCGCTGTCGGTAAATTCTTTCAACAATTTTGTGGCTGAATACGAAAGCGATAACCGGTGGGTGATAGAGCAAGTACTTCAACTTTCTGAAAAAGACCGACAAATCTTTTTTGACCGGCTTATGGTAAATGCGCTACCGCAAAACCGCAGTTACCTATACGATTTCTTTTTTGACAACTGCGCCACCCGACCGCGCGACCTGCTGGAACAAAGTTTTCCTAACCGACTTTTTTTTCCCGATAGTCTTACGCCCGCCAATCCCAGTTTTAGGCAACTTATTGACCCGTATATAGTCAAAAATGCCTGGGTTGATTTTGGCATTGACCTTATACTGGGATTGCCTACCGACCGGAAAGCATCGGCGCGCGAGTATATGTTTTTACCCGATTACCTCATGAATGCTTTTGCCAATGCTCAAATTGCCGATTCAACAGGCAACAAAATAGCGCTGGTACAACAAACCAACCAAATAGTAGAAACTACCCCCCAAATAAGCAAAACCCCATTTTTTACCCCCACATTAGCTCTATGCATAATTCTTGTAATCGGTATAATAATTACCTTTTTTCAACTGAAAAATAAAAACATTAACCCCTGGTTTGATTTTGTTCTATTCTCTATTTGCGGTTTAATGGGGCTGCTGTTTTTGTTTCTTTGGTTTGGTACTGACCATAAAGTATTGGTACGCAATTTTAATATCATTTGGGCATTTCCCCTGCACATAATAGCGTCTGCTTTACTACTGGCTGAAAGAACGCCAAGTTGGGTGGGTGTTTATTTTGGCATTTTTGCCCTAATAGGCACATTGCTGCTCTTAACCTGGTTTTGGTTGCCACAACAACTGCCCAATGCGCTCCTGTTTCTGGTAACTTTGCTTACGCTTAGAGCAGCCTTGCTGTTTAAGCTATATCAGGCATCGGGATAATTTCCTGTGTTAGAACTTTAATTTTCTCAAAAATCACTTGCTTATCGGGTTATTTTTACCTTTGCAATCTTTTCAGACTTTTCCATTATTTATTTTGCTTTACTATCAGCAATTTACTTTTCACTTTCAAAGACTTTTTTCACTAATATCTTCAAACGAAATGATGTATGGGAACACAACAACAAGGTAAAATCACAAAAATTGGTGTATTTTACGACGGAGGTTACTTTTCAAGGGTAACGCAGTACTACCGCTATTACGAACGCAAATCGCGCATAAGCATAAAAGGTTTGCATGAGTTTATTCGCGGTAGGGTTATGGAATTAGAGAGTGTAGAGCAAAAACACTACTGCCAGGTAGTAGATGCCCATTATTTTAGGGGGCGTTTTAGCGCTTATGATGCGGCAAAACGCGAAAACCAATTGCTCTACGACCGCATTTTTGACGACATACTCATGTATGCCGGTGTGGTTACGCACTACCTGCCTATGTTTACCGACCGCGAAAAACAGGCAAGCCGGTTTGAAAAAGGCATTGATGTTTGGTTTGCACTGGAAGCTTTTGAACTGGCAGTGTACAAAAAATTTGATGTGGTAGTACTGATTACCGGTGACGGAGATTACCTGCCCCTCATCAAAAAACTAAACACCTTAGGTACAAGAGTAATGCTCTTGTACTGGGATTTAGAGTTTCCTCCGGAGGTAAGTATCCCGGCTATCCGAACCAACATAGGGCTTATTAATGAAGCTACTTATGAGGTAAATATGGTTGAGGTTATGCGCTCCCGAAGGTCAAATACCATTGTAGAGAGTATGTTCATACCTATTGATGAGGAAGAAGAGTTTTCCAAAAAAATGCGGTTGGAACAGCCCGGACTACCTGATACCGATGCCGAAATTTACCCGGGTGTTATCATTCATATTGACTTTGAAAGAGGTTTGGGTAATATCAAATCTGATGATAACAAATACCCTAATATCATCTTTTTTAGAAGCCGCACCGAAGATTTCTTTAACCTGGCTAAGGGCGACCGCGTAAGTTTTGAAATTGGTAAAAACGAAAGAGGTCCTATGGCAATAAATGTGCGTTATTTAAGCCCCCAACAAGAAACAAGCTCCGATGAACTTGATGAAGAGGACGAAGAAGACGACCTAAGCCCCGACGACGACGACGACGACGAAATTAACTATAACCGAAATGATCTGCTCCTGAATGACTAATTAATTAGCAGACCGATTATAGTAAAACTTTTTACTGCTGCCGGTGTTACCCAATAATAAGGGTAATACCGGCAGTCATTTTTAAGATAAAAATATGCAATGCAAATACTTTTAACCACCACAGTAAAGGATAACGCCAAAACCGTATTTGCCGGTTTTACTCGTGAGTTATTTATAGCCCTTAAACCGCCGTTAGTACCCCTTAAATTACTCCGTTTTGACGGATGCAAAACAGGCGATGAGGTGCATTTATCTCTTGGATTTAACCAGCATTGGGTTAGCGTAATCACCCAATCGGGCGAAACCGATTCCGGTGGTATCGCCTTTACCGACGAAGGCGTTAAACTCCCCTTCTTTTTAACCTACTGGAAACACCGGCACATTATAGAGCCCAATACAGCAGGCGGCTCCGATATTATAGACCACATAACCTATAAGAGCCATCTGCCTGTTTTGGAATACCTATTGTATCCGGTACTGAAAGCTCAATTTGCAGCAAGAAAACCGGTTTACCGGCGTTTTTTTGGCATGCCCTAATACATAAGCGCTGCAAAATGACTACTTGTGCAGGCAAAAACACCTACCATAGTTATTTTTTCTTTTTGGGCGATAAGAAGATGAACATACTTTTGCCCTCTAACTGGGGCATTCTTTCTAATATGCCAAACTCTTCGAGCCGTTGGGCAAATTTTAAAAGCAGCAACTCGCCTCGCTCTTTAAACATAATGGCTCTGCCCTTAAACTGAACATACGCCTTTACCTTATCTCCTTCGGTTAAAAAACGCTCGGCGTGTTTTGCTTTAAACTCAAAATCATGGTCATCGGTATTGGGGGTAAACCTAATGTCTTTAACCACTGTTTTTTGTGTTTTTGCCTTAATTTCTTTCTCCTTGCGCTTTTTTTCGTACAAATACTTGTTGTAGTCCACAATGCGGCATACCGGAGGAGCGGCATTAGCGGCTATCTCCACTAAATCCATTTCTTGCGCCTCTGCCATTTTCAGAGCTTCAGAGGTAGCATATACGCCTTCGGTTACGTTATCGCCTACTAAGCGAACTTGCGGAACCCGTATTTCTTCGTTAATACGCAATTCAAACTTGTCATTGTCTGCCGGTTTTTTAAAGCCGGGCTTAACTAATTTTGCCAATCAATAAAAATTTAGTGAAAAAAATAAAAGGGGGTTGGTGTTGTTATGCTTAAGTTAAAATCGGATTGTTTATGTGCTACAGGTATAATGGGTAATGCCCAAAATGCTCTGCGGTTAAGACGTTTACAATTAGGTAGTTTAACCTTTTTATTGTCTTTTTAGTTCCTTGTTATGGCAGTATGCCTTGTTTTACCACTCCTGCCTCATCAAAGAGTAAGGCATGGGGTTATTTGGGTGTAAATATAAAGCGTTATGATAAAAAAACAGCCAACACTACAAAAATAAGTTTTTGCAGCCTCCTTTTGCACTTAAAAAAACCCTGTTGTTAGCGCTTTTTGTTGCAAGGTAAAGGCAAAATCGGGTAATTAAAAAAAACGGCGGCACTTAGCAGGGGTATAATAGCAAGGAGGCGCGGTATTTGCCTTGCAGCAGCAGAAAGCAATTGGTAGCACAAAAACAACAAACTATACATCTAAATTGCAACTGTGCATAGCTAACAATATGCGGCGCTTGTTTCTTTAGTGCCTAAAAAGCAGAAAATTAGCCCGAGGATTTGTTGTGTAATAAAAAATAACCTATTTTGGCAGGCATTTTTACATTCACCAAAACAATCTAATTATGAAAAAAACGGCAATTTTATGCTTTGTGTACCTTTTACTTGCTTTTGTGCCTACCAATAAAATACTTGCACAAGCGCCAAATTACTTTAATTATCAAGCAATTGCCCGAGACAATACAGGTGCGCCTATAGCCAACCAAGCTATAGCTGTACGGCTTACCATACGACAAAATGCCACTAATGGCGATGTGCAGTATCAGGAAACCCACAATGTTACCACAAATACACTGGGTTTGTTTAACCTTAAAATAGGAAACGGCACACCCAATTTTGGCAGTTTCAGCAATGTATCATGGAAAGATGAGTTGAATAAATTTATGCAAACAGAACTTGACCCCGATGGCGCCGGTCCGCTGCCGTTTACCACCATGGGCAATGAAGCCTTTAACAGTGTGCCTTATGCCCAGTTTGCGGTAAACAGCCGCTGGATTGAAGTAAATAATACCAATACCAGAGTAGGGCTGAGTGGTTACAACCAAACCGGCACCGATAATACCGGCGTTGGGTTTGTTGCCTTGGGCAATACCGTAGTGGGCAACAAAAATACTGCCCTTGGCGCATACGCCTATTCTTTTGGCACCACCGGCTCTGATAATACTGCCCTTGGCGCTAATGCTTTATATTTTAGCACTACCGGCACAGGTAATACCGCCGTAGGCAAAAGCGCGCTTGTGTCAAATACTGCCGGCTCCAATAATACCTCAGCAGGCATAGAGGCTTTATCGGGCAATACGCTGGGCAATGGCAACAGCGCTTTTGGCAAAAGAGCGCTATTTTCAAATACACAGGGTTCGCAAAATACCGCTATTGGCTTAGAAGCCTTATACTCAAATACTATAGGCGAGAGCAACGTGGCAGTAGGCGATGAGGCTTTATACTATAATCAAACCGGTTATTATAATGTAGCGCTTGGCAGATATGCCATGTATGAAAATACAGGCGGATTTTACAATACGGGCATTGGGCTCGAAGCCTTAAAAAACAATACCACCGGCGGTAATAATGCCGGATTGGGAGCCGGTGCATTAGAAGGCATTACCACCGGCGATGGCAATACCGGCGTAGGGGTAAGCGCCGGTCCGTTTACCAATTGCAGCAACTACACCGCAGTGGGTTTTACTACCGGCAGTTTGGCAAGCAGCTCTAACATGGTAGAAATAGGCAACACCAGCGTAAGTATTATACGCGGACAAGTGGGTTTTACCACTTACAGCGATGCCCGTATTAAAGAAAACATACAGCCCGATGTGCCGGGGCTTGCCTTTATTACCCAACTTAAGCCCGTTACCTATAACCTTAATGTGCATCGGCAAAACCAAATGATGTACGGCAATTCCAAAATAAATACCACCGATTGGGAGGGTAAATACGATATTGAAAAAATACGCATGACCGGCTTCCTTGCACAAGAGGTAGAACAAGCTGCCCAAAACGCAGGATTTGATTTTAGCGGCATTGTAAAACCTAAAAATGAACACGACCTTTACAGCCTCCGCTATGCCGAGTTTGTAGCGCCACTGGTAAAAGCCGTGCAGGAGCAGCAACAAATGATTGACGAACAAACCAAAACCATTGCACAACTGCAACAACAGCTTGCCAAAATGGAAACCTTAGAAGCCGAATTGCAAAAAATAAAAGCTGCCCTACAACTTATATCACATTAACCAAGTACGTTATACACCACCCAACAATACACCCCGTTTACACTTCCTAAACGGGGTGTAATTTAGATGCTGAACGGTATAACAAACCCAAATACCTGAGGTGGCTTTTGGGCGCTTATCCGTTTCGGGCAAGGTTAAACAGGTTTTGACCGGTTATTTTATGTTTCACCCACAATTTATGAGTGGCTTCGCGCTGTATAAAATTGCGGTCAATTTCGCTGCCGGCTTCTAATTCTTCTATATCATGCATCAAGTTGGCATACAATTCTTGCCGCTCTCCTGTGGGTGTATGCAGGTATTTATTGAAAAAGCGCATAAACAGGATTTCATATTCAAAATAGTATTCCTGATTTTGAGCATACCTTTTTACCGCTCTAATGGCGCTTTCAAGCAGTAAATCGTTTTGCAGTTCAAGGTGTACTATAAGATACCAAATTCTAAAACTTACCAGCAGGTCTTTTCTGATGTTTTTATGTTTAGTATCCAGCAGAAGTTGAATAATATCGAGCGCCTTGCTAAACTGACCGTCGTATATATAAAATATGCAGCAGTTGCTTAGCAAAGCTATTTCGGCAGAGGGTTTTATTATTCCGGCATATTCATGGGTAATTTGACTGTAAATGTTATCGGCTAATGCTATACACTCGGGCAGCGAGTGGCGCAAATGGTAGATAGCCATATTCCACATATTAGTGTTGGTAAACCAAACAGCCTGTATGGGTTGGGTAGCATTAGATAGTGTTTGTTGGTTTAGGTAGTGTTCAAACTCTTCTATTAACCCATTTCCGTAACAATAAACAAAGTAATTATTGAGGGCGCTTAAAAAAGGTAAAATCTGTGTTTTTTTAATGTGCGGGTGGGCATCCCAGTGTTTTATTACCAACCTTATATACCTGCCTTGTTCAGCGGAGTTTTGGGTTATGGCGTGGTAGGCAAAATGGGTTAGGTAAAAATACAGGCAGGTATTAAATGTAGCATCATCGGGCAGGTGTTGCAGCAAGGAGTTTTGCATAAATAAATACCACTCTCTTTGCTGCTCTTCTGTTCTGATTTGAACTTGCGTGTTTAAAAAGTCAAATATCTCAAGGTATAAAAGTGCATATTCAATACCCTGCTTGTACGAGTTAAGTACCGAAATGGTTTTTTGTAAGTTATCGGCATAACTTAGTTTACCCATTTTGAGGGTAGATATGTAGTTGTTTCTTATTTTCAGTATTCGGAGCAAGCCTAATTTATCATCGTGTTCCCGATTGGTGGTTTCTTGTTTTTCGGCTTGTTTTTCGGCTAATTCGTGTAAACCTTTTTCAATAAGTACTTCTATGTTTTGCGCCTGCGCCTCATTTTTAAACGACCAAATGGTTTGCTCATAGTAAGAACGCAGGCTTTTTAAGATAAGGTCAAACAAATAAGCCTTAGTAGCAGAGAGGTGTTTGAGCAGGGGTTTATTCTTAAATTTTTTGACAATTTTAGCCTCGTCGTATTCATCGGGTTGTTTGTCTATTTCATCAAACAAAAGCAGGTAATCGGTATTTTTACCCAATGAGTGCAGTTGTACAAACTTTTTAAAGTACCCCTTTTCGTTTTTGTTAAGTGATTTAATAAGCCGAAACAGGTCGTTAGAGGGTTTCATTTTGCCGCTTAGATTGTTTTTTGGGGCTGCAAATTAGCATTTTTTGGGCAAAACAAATTGACTGCCTTTTTTTAAAGCCCTTTAATAGTAAAGGTTTTAGCAGGGTAGCAGGGTTTCAACTTCTTAATTTGTCTATTTTTTTGGTTTTTTATGCTACAAAGGTTGCGGCATCTTTGCAGCAGCAATAGGTTATTGGCTTACAAATTACGGGTCTTGTAAAAAAGCCTCCCTAAAAAAGCGTTTGCCGGCAGCAATAATAGGGGTTTGCAACAGTAACCAACTAATTAACAAAAAAACTAACAACAATTAAACTTTCACGTTTCAAATCACAAAATTTCCATGAAAAATTTACTGAAAACCGCTTTTTTACTGTTAGCGTTATCTCTCAACGCTTTTGCGCAAACAACAGCGCCGCCGCCCCCAACTGACGATGACCCCGAACCCATTCCCGGAGAGTACATTGTACTGCTGAAAGAAACTGCTGCTATGCCTACTATTATGCAGCAAACCACTCCTAACGAAGACAGGGTAGCCGGCGCTGCCAACTCGCAGCGTGCTACTGAGGCAAACTTAGCTATTGTAAGAGCGGTGGCTGCCCAAAATGGGATTCCTACTACTGCAATTCTGGAGGAATTTGCCGATGTTATTGTGGGTTTTGCTGCCACGTTATCGCCCGACCAAGTGGCAAGATTGCAAGCCGACCCCAGCGTAGAGGAGGTTGAACCGGATCATTTTGTGGGTTTGGGTGCATTAGAATTTTACGAAAACCCATGCACAGAATCCGAAGCAATGATGCCGCAAAGCACGCCCTGCGCCGTTACCAAAGCCGGAGGACCGGCTAATGGTTCGGGCAAATCTACCTGGATTTGGATTTTAGATACCGGTATTGATTTAGACCACCCCGATTTGAATGTGCAAACTAACGGCACTTATGCCAAATCGTTTGTTTCGGGAGAATCTGTAAATGACGGACATGGGCATGGCACGCACGTAGCCGGCATAGCTGCTGCCAAAAACAATAGTGTTGGTTCGGTAGGCGTTTCGGCAGGGGCAACAGTAGTGCCGGTAAAAGTACTCAACAACAGTGAGGGTAAAGGTAAGCTATCAAAAATAGTTAAAGGTTTAGATCACGTGGCTAAAAACTACCTGCGCAATGATGTAGTAAACATGAGCTTGGGTTCGCACGGCTGGAAAGATTGCAAAAACAAAAAGAAAAGCTACCGAAAAGCTATAGAAAACCTAACTGCTAAAGAAGTGCATGTGGTAATAGCAGCAGGAAACCAAGGCTCTTGTTCTATAAACTCTTTGCCCGCTTGCTACAATGGTACTCGTATTTACACCGTTGGGGCTATTTTGTGCAACAATAATTGCTCTGGCTATAACTGGGGTAGCAATGTTGACTGGGTAGCTGTGGGTGTAGATGTGTATTCTACTTACAAAGGAGGTGGCTATGGAACCATGTCGGGCACATCTATGGCTACACCTGTGGTATCGGGCATTATTCATGCAAGGGCAGGAGCGCCATTGAGCGCCGGTAACGTAACCTGCGGAAATGGCTGCGCCGCTAATTTGAGCTACAAAATAGCCAAACGATAACTTGTAACACGGCTTACAGGTATTATAACCATAGTTTTACCTTGCTCCTGACACACTGCTCGCAAAGGCATCTACACCATGCCTTTGCGAGCAGTGTGTTTGTAGGGTGGTATGTAACTGTTTAAGCAACTGCATAACCAAAAAAGAAACCGGCACACACATAAAACGGCTATAGCTTATTTGAGCCGATTTTTGAAAGTAAAAATAACATTTTGCCTTTATCAGCGCTTATCGGGGTGTTTTGTTGTGTGTTTAAATACCTGCTTGGCAATTACTGAAAAACAAAATAAGGAGTTAGGTTATCTGCATATTATCGGGGCATAAAATAGTGCCGTTCAATTTTCTGAAACCCTTTTTTTACAAGGCTTATAGCCATATAAAGCAGCTTCGACTTTGCATTTTACCCCTTATTTTGGTTTTTCCTGCCTGTTTGTTTGCTGCAACTTTGCAGGGTCAATCAATTATACACCATTATTCATTTTTTAACATGAAAAGTATGCCATACTTACAGTATGCGTATGCGGCGGTATCCACTGCATGTAGGTTTTTACGTATGCGCCTTGTTATAGGTGGTAAACGCACAAAAAATAACCCGTGTCCAAATTGGTCTGCCAATGCTTTATGTGTTGTTGGTAAAGTTCCCATACCAATTTTCACTAAACGTTTATCAATCATACAATACAAAATGCCGCTTGGGAATAATTGATTGACAGTCTTTTTCCCAACAAATCGTGTACAGCCGCTGCCGGCTTTAACTCCTGCATGGCTGTACCTTTTTTTCCGCTTAGCCCGGCATTACCTTTATTTACTTTATCATACCTGTTAGTGCGCTTTACAAAGCAATATAACACTCAACTTTTAACTTTTTACTTGTTTCACCAAATCCGTTTTATCTCATGAAAGTCGGCATTTTAACCTTTATTACTTGTCTTTTTTTCGGCTTATTTAGTGCATTCCTGTTTATGCAGGCACAAGTTCCCCAGCGCATCAACTACCAAGCCGTAGCCCGAAACGCATCGGGTAGCCCACTGAGCAACCAGCAAATATCGCTGCGCATTTTTATTCGCCAAAACAATCCCGGCGGCGTGGTGCAGTACTCTGAGCAACACAACCTAACCACCGATGGCATGGGCTTATTTAACATTTTTATAGGCAACGGCACACCTATAGACAACACCCTTTCGGCTGTTACCTGGTCAGATGGTGTAGATAAGTTTTTGCAAGTACTGCTTGACCCCGATGGTACTGATGGTCCTGCCATTTTTCAGTTAATGGGTTCGCAGCAATTGGTAAGTGTGCCGTATGCTCTGTATGCAGGCGAAACGCAATGGGTAAGAAGAAATAACTCCAATTTGAGCATAGGCAGTTCTTATGCGCTAACCAGCAATAATAATACGGCTATTGGCATAAGCTCTTTAGTGTCTAATACTACCGGAAGTAGTAATGTTGCCATAGGTCTCAGTACTTTAAGTGCAAACACAACAGGTCTTGATAATACTGCCATAGGGAGTGGCGCAATGGTATTAAATAATACCGGATTTAACAATACTGCTATTGGACGTAGCGCCCTGCGCAGCAATACCTCCGGTAAATTTAATGTAGCAAGTGGTTCCGAAGCAATGTATGAAAATACTACCGGCGAAAATAATGTGGCTGTTGGCTACCGCACACTTGAAAAAAACACTATCGGTACTAATAATACCGCAATAGGCACCGAAGCCGCTTTCCTAAGTACTGCCGTTAATAATATAACCGCCGTAGGATACCGTTCTTTATACAGTAACACCAGCGGATTAGATGCTACTGCCATAGGTTTTGAGGCTTTACACTCCAATACAATTGGCAACTATAACACTGCATTAGGCAATACTGCTTTAAGAAACAATACTTCCGGCAGTAATAATACTGCCATAGGATACGAAGCCCTCCAATTAAACATCTCAGGCAACGCTAATACAGCCATTGGTTACAATGCTTTGCGAAGCAACACTACCGGTAGCTACAACCAAGCTATAGGAAACAGCGCTATGTTTAGTAATACTTCGGGAGGCGATAATGTAGCAATAGGCTGGTTTGCCCTTTACAACAATACTACCGGCAGCGACAATGTAGCCATAGGTGATAACTGTGTTCAAATGGGCAACACCCACAACGAATGTACCTTTGTGGGTGCGGATATTACCATTTCAACCAACCGCACTAATGTAACAGCGTTGGGTGCTGATATTACCAATGCCCAATGCACCGGCAATAACCAAGTACTCTTAGGCAATACCGCTATTGCTCAAATAAGAGCACAAGTTACCGGCATTACCGCCTACTCCGATGCCCGATTTAAAACCGATGTTTCTGATAACATGCCCGGCATCAGTTTTATAAACAAGCTGAAACCCGTTACCTACCGACAAAACCCCGAAATGCTGCACCAAATTTGGGGTACGCCCGATAGCGTAACAGCTAAAATAAACCACTCCGAAGTTAAAAACCAAAAATTCATCGGGTTTCTTGCCCAAGATGTGGAACAAGCAGCCAAAGAAAGCGGGTTCGATTTTCCGGGCATCGATGTTCCGCAAAACCCGAACGAAGTTTACAGCCTCCGTTATACCGATTTTATCATGCCTATGGTAAAAGCTATGCAAGAGCAGCAAGCTATGATTGAAGAACTGAAAAAAGAAATCATAGAACTGCGCAAACTAACCGCTAAGGATAAATAAGTTACCAATAGTCATTCTATCATGGGTATGAACCAACATACCCGCTAAAACACCTTTTTCACACATGAAATCAATCATAATTTTGCTTATTTGGATAGCAATAAATGGGCTTACACACTTACTATATGCACAATCCCTATCGCCGCAGGTAGTGGCATCGGGCGGCACAGCGCTTACCGCCGGCGGTTACTCGCTTGCCTACACCGTAGGCGAAACGGCTACTGCCACCCTCTCATCGGGCAGCAATATACTTACACAAGGTTTTCATCAGCCCGATTTACAAACATTGGTAAAAATGCTGGCAAAAGTATTTTTGCAGGGTGCTTATAATGGTTTTAACATGAATACTGCTCTCCAAAACCCGCCTTCAGTTTTTCCCTTAGCACAACCATACAGCGGCAACCCTTGGAACTATAACGGCGCCGAAAACCTGCTATCAGTGCCGGCTAATGCGGTAGATTGGCTGTTTGTGGAGCTGCGCGATGCCAGTTTTAACCCCGTTGCCGGTGGTAAACGCGCCGTACTGCTGCTCTCTGATGGTACCCTGCGCGATGTGGACGGCACTGCCGGCGCTACTTTTACCGGCGCAGTACCCGGCAATTATTATATAATAGTGCGCCACCGAAACCACTTAGCAGTGATGAGCGCTACCCAAATTGGGTTGCCCAATGCCTTAGCTTATGACTTTACCACCGCCGCCGAACAAGCATTTGGACCCAACCAACAAAAAGCCTTATCCGGTGGCGTGTTTGGCTTATACGCCGGCGATTTTAACACCGATGGCGTGATTACCGTAGCCGATTTTAACTTTTTTAGCGCCAATGCCGCCCTCATTAACGTGTATAACGATGCCGATGCCAACCTTGACAAACAAATAACCGTAGCCGATTTTAACCTCTACCAGCCCAATGCCAGTACCATAGGCATACAACAAGTAAGGTATTAGCAAAACATTACTATACTGCCAATAAAAGCCCCCAAAATATGTTGTTTTGGGGGTATTTATTTGTTGCAATTGATAAAAGCATTGTTGTTGCAAAACAAATAAGCCGGCAAAATGCAGCATAAGTATTGGTCTGCCCTGTTTCCGGTAGTTGAAACAGGGCAGATTTGTTTAGCAGCTTTAAGTGATTAGAGGTTATTACAACTATTTGATTTTGAACATACTCAGTTACTCCCATTTATCCAAAAAAGCGCCGGCAGTATGCAATAAAGTTTGACGGCGGGCGGCTGGCATTTGGTCAAACGTGCGGAGCAACATGCCGAGGCGCGGATTTTGTCCCAAAAAATCCCGATAGGTGTGCATAAAACGCCAAAACAAAGCGTCCCAAATAGGTTGCCAGTTGCCCGATGCAGCAAAGTTGCTCATTTTTAGTAAGTAGTTACTGCCGCTTAGGTAGGGTTTAGTAGCAAACAAACCACCATCGGCAAACTGGCTCATACCATACACATTGGGCACCATTACCCAGTCATAGGCATCAATAAAAAGCTCCATAAACCACCTATACACTTCATTTGGGTCAAATTCACATAAGAGCATAAAATTACCCAGCACCATGAGCCGCTCAATATGGTGGCAATAAGCGGTTTTAAGTACCTTGTTTACCACTGCATCTATCGGCAAAATGCCGGTATTGCCCTGCCAAAAAGCGGGCGGTATTTTTCGGGTAAAACCCCAGTAGTTGGTATTGCGGGCTTGTGTGCCGGTTTGTTCATACATTGCCCTTATAAACTCGCGCCACCCTACAATTTGGCGCACAAACCCTTCAAGTGAGTTTAGCGGCACGGGCTGTTTTGCCGCAAAATTGAGCGTAGTTTGCAGCACCTGTTGCGGGGTAAGTAAACCCACATTGAGCATAGGTGTAAGTACGCTATGGTGCAAAAAATGCTCCTGCTGCACTATGGCATCTTCATAAACGCCAAACTCGGCAAACCTATGTTGTAAGAAATGGGTTAGCCATTGTTCGCTTTCATCAAAAGTGCAGGGGTAGCGCCAGTGTGGGCTAAGGCTGCCGTAGTGGTGGGCAAAAAACTGCTCCACATAGGCGCAGGCTTCGGTATGAAAGGGGTTTGGCGGGGGCAGGTTTACCGCAGGCGGCACCTTGTTTTTAGGGTATTTTTGGCGGTTTTCGGCATCAAAGCTCCATTTACCGCCTATGGGTTTACCATCGGGGGTGAGCAAAATGCCACGAGTTTTGCGTTGGTGTATATAAAAATCGGTTTGAGAGTAGCGTTTTCGGTCTTTAAAAAAGGCAGCTAAATCGGGCAGTGTGTTCAAAAACAAAGGACTGCTGTACAGTATTGGCGTAATACCACAGGCAGCAGCGCCGTTTATAAGGCGTTTTTGGAGCCAGTTGTCTGAGGGTTCGCAGCAGTGAACATGGGTTACGCCTTGTGCGGCAAGGTGGGGCAAGAGGAGGCGCAAATTGCTAAGCTCATTGGTGGCGTTCAGGTATAATACAGCATAGCCCTGTTGCTCTAAAAACCGGCGGTAAAACTGCATACTTGCGCGGTGAAAAGCTAATTTTTGTTTATGAAACCGGTATTGCCGCCAAAACAAATACTCTTCTACCATAACCACCGTGCGCCCCTGCTGCAAGGCAGGATGCTGTTTAAACAAATGATGCGGAAAAACAAGGGTTATTTGCTTAGTGAGCTGCATGGGTGGTGGGCTTATTTTTTTGGGTGCGGCATTTATGGCTGCAATACTTTACCTCATGCCATACGTTTTCCCATTTTTTGCGCCAGGCAAAAGGGCGGTTGCAAACCATACAGGTTTTTTGGGGTAGGTGTTGTTTTTTGTGGGGCATAATCGGGGCAAAAAGATACTTACAGCAAAGCCTTCGGCATCTGTGTAAGGAGAAGATGACTTTGTTGGTTTAGTTGGGTAAACAACCTAAGCGCATTATGGTTACAGCAATGAATGGCGGGGTGGTTGTTCAACATCATTAAACCAGCCGGCATACATGATGTAGTTATTGGCAATGCGCTCAATAAGCACGGCAAACTGCTCAGAGCTGATAGATTTTACCTTTTTTGCCGGCACACCCGCATAAATACTGCCCGATTCTACCACCGTATTTTCCAGCACCACTGCGCCGGCTGCTATAATGCTGTTGGAGTGTATAACAGCGTGGTCCATAACAATAGCGCCCATACCTACCAGCACATTATCATGAATGGTACAGCCATGTACTATTGCCCTATGCCCTATAGATACGTTGTTGCCTATATTTACCGGCGCTTTTTGGTAGGTGCAGTGAATGATAGCGCCGTCTTGTATATTTACCTTGTTGCCAATTTTTATGTAATGCACATCGCCGCGCACTACCGCGCTAAACCAAACACTACATTGGTTGCCCAAAGTAACATCACCTACTATGGTGGCATTAGGAGCCACAAAACAATCGTTGCCCAACAGGGGGTGTATGCCGTTTACGGGTAAAATGACAGGCATAAATTAAAAATTAAGGGGGTTTTTGTTAAAAAATGTTAGAAAAATAGCCCGATATTTGCAGCAAATAAAAAAAGAGCTAACTTGCATTGACGTTTAAAACAGGCGCTGAGGTTGCAACCCAAACGACATTTTCGGCACATTTTTCAAACCATTATCTACCAATTCTGTTCTTTGCATTATCTTTTCTTTTCAATAACGCATTAAATCAACATTCACCAAATTCATTTTAGTTATGAAAAAAACGTTACAAAATCTTGCCTTGCTTTTTCTGTTGTTAGTTACAGGAGTTGTTTATGCCCAATCTCCGGTGTTAACCATTTCTTGTCCGGCCTCTGCTGATGAGTGGGTTACCATTACCTACTATGCCGATAACGGCTGCACCCCCGAAGGCAAAACAAGTGTTGCCGGTTTGCCCTATATTGCCATTCATAGCGGTGTTACTACTGCTGCCGGTGGCAACTGGCAGTTTGTTAAGGGCTGGAACGACAACCCCGATAACATACAGGCTACTAAAATGTTCCGCGAAGGAACTACCAATGTGTATAAAATCTCTTTTATGCCCCGTGAGTTTTACGGCGTGCCCGCAGGCGAAGAGGTTCTTGGTATCAATTGTGTGTTTAACGGTTCAGATAATGACCCCGCCCCATGGTCTTCAGAAGGTAAAGACCCCAACAGCAACTGCGGGGACTTTGCTCTTACTTTTGCAAGTTGTACCGGTACCGGCATAGGCGGCAACGTACAAAATGCCGTTCAACTGCACAATTACCCCAATCCGTTTACCACCGCTACGCAAATTTCTTATACTACCCAAAAAGACGGCGAGTTTGCCAGTCTTAAAGTGTATAACCTGCAAGGTCAGGTGGTAAAAGTACTTACGGCTGCCAACCACATTGCCGGTCAGCACTATGTAAGTTGGGACGGAATGGACGCCGATGGTAACGCCGTAGCCGGTGGTCAGTATCTCATTACCTTAGAAACCGAAACACAAGTTTCTTCGGCTAAAATGTTGATTATCCGATAATTAACCGCTTTTAAGCGCAAAAAAGGGCATCGGTTTTTACCGATGCCCTTTTTTATTTAGCACAATGCTTGTTGGTAGCTACCCCCCAATGGCAATCATGCTGCGGTTTTGCATGGTTTGGGCGTTCATGGTTTCAAAATGGGGCATAAACTGACCACCGCGCTCGGCTTCTTTATGCCATAAACATTGTTCAATAATGGGTACAATATCTTCGCCACGGCGTAGTGCGCCTAAAATATCGGCTTCGCCGGCAGAAAAAAGGCAGTTTTTCATTTTACCATCGGCGGTAAGGCGCATGCGGTTGCAGTTGGCACAAAACGGAGCGGTAATGGTGCTGATTACAGCAAAAGTGCCTTCATAATTTGGCACTTTAAATTTTTTAGCTGTATCGGAAGGGTGGTTATTGAGCGGAACAAACAAAAATTTTTCTGATATGGTTTCCAGCATTTGGGCAAAGGTAAATACCTTGTTGCCCTGCCATTGGTTGCCAGTAAAGGGCATAAACTCTATAAACCGTATGTGGAGCGGCAGATGTTGGGTAAGCGCCACAAACCGGGGTAGCTCATGGTGGTTTACCCCATTCATTACCACCATATTTACCTTTACCTTAAAGCCGTGATGCAGGAGTAGTTCTATATTTTGCCATACGCGGTCAAACTCGTCTCGGCGGGTAATGAGGGTAAATTTATGCGGGTCGAGCGTATCTAAACTCACATTTACCGATTGTATGCCGGCATCTTTAAACACGGGTATAAATTCATGTACCCTTGTACCATTGGTAGTAAGGGTAAGTTCAACCGGGTATCGGGCGGTTTGTAGAATGATGTTGGCAGCATCTTTGCGCACCAGTGGCTCGCCACCGGTAAAGCGAATTTTATTTACCCCTAATTGCACAAAAACCCCTGCAATATGGTCAATTTCGGGTTGTTGCATAAGGTGTGCTGCGGGCTTAAACTGCATTTTTTCATCGGGCATACAGTACGTACACCTAAAATTGCAGTTATCGGTAAGCGAAATGCGGAGGTAGTTGTGTGGGCGGTTAAACCGGTCGGTAAGCATGGCGGGTGGCGTTGTTTAGGCAAATGTAGCCATAAACCGGTAAACAAAGGTTATTTTTAGGGGTCGTCTTCTATTTCTTCGGGTTTATAGTTTACCATCCACCCGTATAGCAGCCACAGGCTGTCTTTTTGCCTAAACCAGTAGCGGTAATCTTGTGCTTGCCCGTTTCGTACTTCGTTTACGGCAAGCTCTACATCGCCGGCTTGCAGGGGCGGTATAAACTCAATGGCGGCTGCTTCGTGTGCTGCCAGTGTTTTCCGGTTAGTTATGCGGTAGGTGTTTATTACCAACGGACGCGGCAGGTGGTAATCGGTATAGGGGTCGTAAAGCAATGATTTTGCCCTGCCAAGGTTGTATTCCGAAATTGCTTGGTAGTACATGGCAAGGGTACTATCGGGGGTAGAAATGGGTTGTGTTGTTTCTTGGTTGGTTGTGTTTTGTGTTTCGGCATTGTTGCAGGCAGGGTAAAACACCATGCCTACCCACCCCAAAACAAGGAAAAAAGCAGGTAGATATTTTTTTTTCATCTTCTTGTTGTTTGTTTCTTGGTTTGCCGGCGTGCAAAAAGCAGCCTTAGTTAATGGTAACACTAAGCCGGGTGTATTTGTTGGTTAGCGGGGTAATTTGGCGCGCCAATAAACCGCTGCCTGTAAGGCAAATTTGCTATTACACAGGCTTGGCATGGGTGCAGAAAAAAGCACAACTGTTTTAATTGCGCCCAAAACATGGCGCTATTTTACATGAAGCACAGGTATATAGGCAACCGCTCCGTTTGGGGCGTATAAAGCTATCAGGAGCAGATTGTTATGGTGTGCCGGCGGCGCTAAAATGGTTATTTCGGGTTGTTGTGGGGCAATTACGGCGCTTTGCAAAACTTGACCTTGCAGGTTGAGCAACTCCCATCGGGCAATGGGGGTGGCAATTTTTTGGAGGTCAATTCGGCATATATTGGTAAACGGATTGGGGTAGGGTTTAGCTTGGTAAAGCTCTTTTTGTGTGTCAATAGCAGTGGAGCAGTCTTGCCGAAGCTCTATAAACCACTGTCGCATGGCTAATACGTGGTATAACCCCGCCTGCGAGTGCCCAAATCCGCTAACGGTTTGCAGTTCTACCTCAGTTGCGCCGTTAAGGGCAAACTGGTCAAGGGTAAAGAGCACGTTAGGAAAAGGATTTTCTACATCGGCATCGGTATGAAAAAGAAGCATGGGCATTTGTGGCGCCCAATTGTAGAGGTTGTTAAAGGCAAGGAACGTGCGCATCCAAAAATTAGGATTGGTCATAAACTCTTCCCGATAAACATCTTCCAGCATACGGTTGGGTATGTTGTCTAACTGCGATACATCGGCAAACGGGTGGCCGGCATCTAAAATAAGGTTGAGCAGTGAGTCGTAGGGGTGTTTAAAAAAATCATCAAAAGAGGCAGTAATGCCCATTTCTAAGAGTTGGGGCTGATATATTTCAAAATAGGCACGGCTTATAAGGCAAAGTGCATGAGGCTCTCCGGTAGTGCGGGTGGGCGAAGCGAGAGAATCGGCAGCAATACCCGAAAGGTCATAGGTGCCACCGCCGGGCATGGCAGCGGTAATGGTAAACTCATCGGCGTAGTTTTCTTGTATGGCTTTGCAGGTAGCCATGCTGGAATGTCCGCCTTGCGAGTAACCACTTATAAAAAGCTGGTCGTTATAGTCAATACTGTTGTTTTGGCAGTAAGTACGTGCCGCTCTGATGAGGTCTATGGTAGCGGCGGCTTCGGTTTGGGCGTGCATAAATGCCTGAAATCCGGGCGAAGCATCTACACCTAAGTGAATATAATCGGGCAGTAGGGCTATAAAACCTACTGCGGCAATACCTTTCCCGATAAACCCATATAAATTGTTGGAAACCGAAGGCGCTTCCCAATGTTTTAGGGCTAACCCATGCCCGTAGGTACACATAGGCGGCGCACAGGGGTAGTTGGTGGGCAGTACTATTAAGCCGGTGGCAATGGTGGGCGAAACGCCGTCATAATCTAACGTTTCATAAGCTACTTTGTAAGACGCTATATCGTAGGCAAAACCAAATATGGTAGCCGGCAAACCGGTGCTGGCGGTTGCTTCGGCCGATAGCTGGGCTATTGTTTTGGTTTCAACTGGGGTAATGCTAACCAAATCGCCGCGGGCGGCTTGCAATAGCGCTGCATGAAGGCACAAAAACAGGGTTAAGAAACATATTTTTTGCATAACGGCAATTTTAGGGCTTAAAGATAGTCATTTCGCGTGAGGTTGTAGTTATCATTAGCATAGAGGTCTTACGCTGTAAGTATTTAGGGTATTTCTTTATTTAGAAAAAGTGGGTAATAGTAAGCGGCATCGGAAAAATAAGAAATAAGCCCGATACTTTCCTTAGAAATGAAGAGAGTTTTTCATTCCTTTAATATCCTTTGACCCTTAGTTACACCTCTTTGACCCTTAGTTGCACCTCTTTGACCGATAGTTGAACCTCTTTGACCGATAGTTGTACCTCTTTGACCGATAGTTGTACCTCTTTGACCGATAGTTGCACCTCTTTGACCGATAGTTGAA
>DDVC01000072.1:39952-56648 GCA_002345145.1 Bacteroidetes bacterium UBA2322 | reverse complement strand
TACGCAGCGGCTTTTGTGTTTTGTCTTCTTTGTCAGTTTGACGTGGGCAAGTTTTGGTAAAAGTGGATAAATGTACTACTGCCTCTAAAAGGTTTTACCGCATTTGTGGGGAATGGGTAAATGCACACCAATAGGCTAGTCATACTACCGGCTTTTCTAACTACAAGGGGAAATACTAAGAACCTGCTCCTTTTCCTCTATGTCTTAGAGTGCTTTTGCAAGAGCGGGAAAGGAAGAAAAAAAAGTACTATGTGCGGCTAAAATTATCCGCTTACAACTGTTCTGCCTACGCTTTGGTAAAAGAAGCCTAACTGCTTCATCTGTTCTATGTTATACAGATTACGCCCGTCAAAAATAACGGGGCGCTTAAGCAGCAATTTAACGCGGTCAAAATCGGGCGTTCTAAATAGTTGCCATTCTGTAGCAATGAGTAAGGCATCGGCATTACGGAGGGCATCATACTCATTGTTGGCGTAGGTAATAGTATTGCCCAATACCTGTTGGGTAGTTTCTATGGCTTCGGGGTCGTAAGCAGTAACAGTTGCACCAGAGAGCAAGAGTTCCTGAATTATAAATAGCGCCGGCGCTTCACGAACATCATCAGTATTTGGTTTAAAGGCAAGACCCCAAACCGCAAAATGTTTACCCTGTAAATTATTGCCATAAAATGTTTTTACCTTAGGAATCAGGCTTAGACGTTGCAGGTAGTTTACCTGAAGTACAGCGTTCAGAATTTGAAAATTGTATTGGTTTTGGTTGGCTATTTGTACAAGGGCAGACACATCTTTGGGAAAACAACTTCCGCCATAACCTATGCCCGGAAACAAAAACCGCTTTCCAATTCTGGAATCAGAGCCAATGCCTATGCGCACCATATCTACATCGGCACCTACTTTTTCGCAAAGGTTGGCTATTTCGTTCATAAAACTGATGCGGGTAGCAAGGTAAGAGTTGGCGGCATATTTGGTCATTTCTGCACTTCGCTCATTCATAAAGTAAATTGGGTTTCCTTGCCGAACAAATGGTTCATAAAGTTGGGTCATTATTTGTTTGGCTTTATCGGAGGTAGTACCAATTACTATTCTATCGGGGCGCATAAAATCTTCTACAGCCATACCCTCGCGCAAAAATTCGGGGTTTGATACCACGTCAAAATCAAATTGGGCATTGGGTTCAATGGCTGCACGCACTTTTTGGGCAGTGCCTATAGGCACGGTGCTTTTATTAACAATTACCTTGTACTCGTTTAGCAAGTGCCCCAGTTGATTAGCAACGCCCAGCACATAAGATAAGTCGGCAGATCCATCTTCGCCGGGCGGGGTGGGGAGGGCCAGAAAGATAATTTGTGAGGAGTGTACGGCTTCTTGTAAATTAGTGGTAAAATGCAGGCGCTTTTGTATGAGGTTTCTTTCAAAAAGCAATTCCAGTCCGGGTTCAAAAATGGTAATTTTGCCCGCTTGCAGTTTTTGCACTTTTTTTTCGTCTATATCTACGCAAGTTACATGATTGCCCATTTCGGCAAAACAAGTGCCGCTAACCAAACCCACATAACCGGTGCCTATTACTGCTATATTCATTTTAGTTGGTTTTGTATTGGAGGAAAGATGTGTATTGTAATCAAGTATGTTTATTGGGGGGCAGAGTAGATGCAAATCGGTGTTTATGCAAGCAGCTCAATTACGGTTTGTGTAATGTATTGCAGTTCTTCTTCGGTCATTTGGGTATGAATGGGGAGCGAAATAACCTGTTCTGCCATTTGCTCGGTTATAGGGAGGCTGCCCTGTGTATAACCATAATCAAGATAGGCTTGCTGCCGATGAATAGGTATAGGGTAGTAAATCATGGTAGGAATACCACGCTCTTGGAGGGCATCTTTCAGGTGGTCTCTGCCGGCAGGCACGCGCAGCGTATATTGGTGAAATACGTGGGTAGAATAAGGAGCGCGGTAAGGAGTTATGATATGAGGGTAGGGTGCAAATGCTTGGTCATAAAATAGGGCAGCCTTGCGGCGGCGGTTATTGTAGTGGTCTAAATGCTTTAGTTTAGCGCTTAGTACTACGGCTTGTAGGGCATCGAGGCGGGAATTAACGCCTATCATAGTAGAGTCATATTTGGTGCGCTGTCCGTGGTTGGCTATAAGGCGTATTTTTTCACCCAGTTCGTTATTGTTGGTAAAAACAGCGCCGCCGTCGCCATAGCAACCTAAGTTTTTAGAGGGATAAAAAGAAGTGCAGCCAATATGACCAATAGAACCTGTTTTTTGGGTCTTGCCATTGGTAAACCTGTAATCGGCTCCTATGGCTTGAGCATTGTCTTCTATGATGAAAAGGTTGTGTTTTTGTGCAAGTTGCATGAGGGGTTCCATATTGGCGCTTTGACCGTACAAGTGAACGGGCATAATACATCGGGTGCGCCGGGTAATGGCATGTTCGGCAGCAGACACGTCAATGGTGTAGGTGTTAGGGTCTATGTCCACAAAAACAGGCGTAAGCCCACGCAGGGCAATTGCTTCGGCAGTAGCCACAAAGGTATGTGAAGCGGTAATAACCTCATCGCCGGGCTGAAGGTTAAGAGCCATAAGGGCTATCACCAACGCATCGGTGCCATTGCCGCAGCCGGTTACATGTTTTACGCCCAAGTAAGCGCCAAGTTCATGGCAAAAGTTTTGCACGGCTGCACCACCCACAAAGGAGCAGTTTTGAATTACCTGTGCCATGCTGTAGTCTATTTCTTCTTTTATTTCTAAATACTGACCATGCAGGTCAACCATTTGGATTTTTTGGGGAGTTTGTGTAATCATGAAAAAGAGGGAATCAACATTTGCCCTTTCTGTTTGGTGCCAAATTTTGGCTTAATGGGGCAATTTGGGTGAATAAAATTAGTTTAAGTGTAAGGCTCAAAACTTGATATTAAAAATCGCTGCAAAGGTAAGCAATTTTCGGGCGCTTTTTATGCTTTCTTGGTCTTGCTTTTTTGAACAACAGGTAGTAAGCTAATAAACTTTGACGCGTCTTTTGTGTCTAAAGATGTGCATATTTGTATGCCGGTTGCACCAATGGTGCAACATATTTATTTAAGCAGCGTATCTTTGCCCTTTTCTGTTCATAACATTAACAATCTAAAATGAAGCAATTGTCGTTTCTTTTGTCTATTGCGGTAATTCTTACCCTTAGCGCTTGCTCTGCCGCCCAGCAAATTATAAAAGAGGTGGATAAAAACATGAACAATAAACCCGTTACCGAAAATGAGGTAATAATGGGGTTAAAACAAGCCCTGGAGTTTGGCATAGGCAATGGCGCTGATATGGTTTCGAAGGCAGATGGGTATTTTAAAAACCCGAAAATTAAAATTCCATTTCCGCCCGAAGCACAAAAAGTAGAAAAAACCTTGCGCGACCTTGGTTTAGGCAGTGAGGTGGATAAGGTGGTTTTGAGCCTTAACCGTGCCGCCGAAGATGCCGCTAAAAGCGCTAAACCTATTTTTGTGAGCGCCATTAAACAAATGACCATTAAAGATGCCATGAACATCTTAAAAGGCAATGATAATGCCGCTACCGAATACCTGAGAAAAGCTACTTCTAATGATTTGCGCACTGCGTTTAAGCCGGTTATAAACAAATCATTAGATAAAGTGGCTGCCACAAAATATTGGGACGACGTGATTAAGCGCTATAACCAAATTCCGTTGGTACAAAAGGTAAATCCCGATTTAAACGCTTTTGTTACCGAAAAAGCGCTCGACGGTTTGTTTTTTATGGTTGCACAAGAAGAGTCTAAAATACGCAAAAACCCCGGTGCCCGAATTACCGAATTGCTCAAACGGGTATTTAAGTTGCAGGATAAATAAGCGTATTATTGCGCTTGGCTTTTTGTAACAACATTGGTTTGCTACACATCTTGTGGTACGCATTGTTTTATTATATAGAAGGGGGGTACGCTTAGGTGTTACCCCCTTTCTTGTTTTTAGTGAAGTAGCTGTTGGTAGGGTATGGTGGCAAAAATGGCAAACTTGTTGATTATGTTGCCCACCTTAATCGGGTATCTGTTATCGGGGAAAGTGGGCGTATGGTTAGCGTCAGTATTTTACCACTTTCACTATTTGCTTTTGTTTGTTGTTCCAAACAGCAAGCAAATAAATACCTGGCGGGTAGGGTTCAAGGTGAATGGAGTAGGTCATATCGGGCATAAAAGCCGGCGCATCGGCAAACAGCAATCTGCCTTGCAAATCGGTAAGTTGTAAATTTACCGGCGTTTGAGCGTCAATTATAATTTGCGCCTCGTTGTAGGTAGGGTTAGGATACACCTGCACGGTTATAGGGTTTTGCTCCACATCGGGCACTGAAACGGGTATCACCAGGGTTTGAGCAGAAGCGCTGCATCCGTTTACCGTTACAGTTACGCTGTAATCACCACTCCAAACGCTGATGGTAGCGGTAGTATCGCCGGTACTCCATAGGTAGGTGGCACCCGGGGTAGTTACATCTAAATCAACAGGTGGCGAACCAATACTAGTAAGGTAGTATTCTTGGAGGTTAATTACCGGCGGTTCTGATTGTGGCACATTCAGGTTAAGGGTTTGTGAGCAGTTGGCGGCATCGGTTACCGATATGCTGTAATTACCTGCGGTTAAGCCGGTGTATGAAAATTCGGGCTCGGAGGTAGTAGCCAAGCTGCCATCTGCCAGCCAAAGGTAGGTAAAAGGCGGTGTACCACTGATATTGGTAAGTTGTATTGCGCCATTATCTATATTGCACCCGGCGGGCGAGGTTTCAGAGTTAAGGCTCAATGCAGGCGTTTGTGTAAGCGTTGCCGAAATGGTAGCCGTACAGCCGTTGGCATCGGTAACAGTGGGTGAATAAATGCCGGGACCTAAATTTAATGCCGACCCAAATACACTGAGCGGAGCGCTGTAATTATAGGGCACAGAGCCACCCGATGCCGTAATCCAAAGGGTGCCATTGTTGATGCCACAAGTGGGGTTGTTTTGGGCTATAATAGTAAGCGTAGGGGAGGGGGCGGTATTTACCACCGCTGCTGCCGTTGCCGTACAGTTGTTAGCATCGGTAACCGTAACGGCGTAGTTGCCCGCAGGCAGTGCGCTCAGGTTGTTTACAGTAACGCCATTGCTCCATTGGTAGGTAAAAGGCGCGGTGCCCGTAGTTACAATTGCTTGTGCGGTGCCGGTATTATTGTTACAGGCGGTTTGGGTGGCTGTGGCGCTGAGGGTTACGTCAGCCGAAACTGCTACGGTAGCATTACTTATTACAGTGCAGCCATTGGCATCGGTAGCGGTAAGGGTGTATGTGCCGGCAGATAGGTTGGTTAGGTTGTTGGTATTACTGCCATTGCTCCACAGGTAGGTTACGGGCAATGCCGCACCCACCGGCACAGCCAAAACAGCGCCATTGTTTTGTCCGCAAACACCGTCTTGAATGGTAAGGTTAATACTTGCAAGACTCAGTACATTGGTTATAACAACCGTAGTTTGTGCAATACAACCCAGTACATCAGTAGCGCTTACGGTGTAATTTCCTGCCGTAAGGTTGGCAGCCGATGTGCCGGTTTGACCATTGCTCCATGTGTAGGTGTAAGGAGCAGCGCCACCGGTAGCCACCACGGTAGCTGCACCGGCGGCATTATTACAAAGGTCGTTGGTAGTGGCAGTTATGGCAAGGTTGGGCGCATTGGTATTAGGAATAACCGCAGTATGGGTATCAAAGCACCCATTGGGGGCATATACCGTAACGGTGTAGGAGCCGGCAGCCAAGCCCGATGCAGAGGGCGCAGCCAGTGCCGCACTGTGCGACCATGCGTAGCTAAACGGTCCGGTTCCGGCTACCGATATTACGCTGATGCTGCCGTTTGCCTGTGCGCAAGTAGCCGGCACTACATTTACAATGTTTATGCTTGGCGAAGCATTGCTTTGCCCCACCGATGCCGATATTTGGGCGGTACAGCCCTGCGTATCGGTTAAGGTTACTGTATATGTGCCGGCAGTGAGATTGGTGGCGGTGGCAGCATTGAGCAGCAGATTGTGCGACCATGCGTAGGTAAGCGGCGGCGTGGCGTTGGCGCTTGGTTGCACGGTAATGCTGCCATTGGTTAAATTGCAGCCTTCGGGCTGTACATTTTGCACAGTTAGGCTAACGTTGCTTTGCGAAGTAAGGGTTACTGTTTGCACTGCTATGCAGCTATTGGCATCGGTTACGGTGCATGAATAAGCGCCGGCCGGCAGATTAGTTGCCGAGTTGGTAGTAACCGATGCGTTGTGCGACCATGTGTAACTGTAAGGAAAAATGCCGCCCGATGCCTGCACACTGATAGAGCCATTGTTAAGGGCGCAAGTGGGGTTAAGGGTATTGCTTACAGCTACCGAAGGACCCGACAGGCTGCTTACTGTAATAGGCAACTGTGTTACGCAGTTGCTTGCATCGGTTACTAAAACCAAGTAATTACCGGCGCTAAGTCCGGCAGCTACCGCCGAGTTTAGCCCCGGATTGTGCGACCAGCTATACGTATAAGGCGCTACTCCGCCAAAAACGGTTATGGTAATGGCACCGTTTGTTTGATTACAGGCATCGGGCAAAACCGATAGCGCTACAATGGTAGGCGCACCCACATTAGATAGGGTTGCCGTTTGGGTATTAGTGCAATTGTTGGCATCGGTAATGGTAAAACTATAGGTGCCGGCGGCTAAACCGCTTAGGTTGAAACTTGATTGCCCGGTGTTCCACAAAATGCTGTAAGGCGCTTGCCCACCCGATGCCGAAACACTGATGCTGCCGTTGTTTTGTCCGCAGGCTGCCGCAGCCACAGATACCGCTGCACCCAAACCACTGCAATTGGGGGCAACTATTACTACGGTGTAATCTTCTACTTCGCCAAATAAAAAAGAGTCGCACGGCTGGGGCGCGGCATCGCCATCGTTGAGCCATTTCATGGCAACGCGCATACGGGTGCTGCCCAGCGGCGCACCGGCAGGAATGGTTATGCTGCCCAATACAACCCCGTTGCTCACTGCGCCGGCATCATAAACTAACTCGCCGGCATCAGCAAAATCATTGTCTTTGTTGTAGTCTATCCATGCCCGCCAGTACTCTCCAAATGCCTCGCCCGAAAAACCGGGTTGTAGGGTAATAGTATAGGTATTGCCGCGCACCAATTCGGTACTGAGGTTGGTAAAACTGCCGTAACCGTAGTTTACCCCCGATGTATGATTAATTTGGTTAAAATTTACTTGGTTTATCCACTCAAAATTGGTATTGCTTCCATAGGCAAAACAGTACACATCTGAACAGCCCAATGTGCTGAAAAATACCGATGTGCTGTAACTGCCCGCGCCATCATCGCATACGCTGCGTACCTGCGCCTCCCACTGTGTGCATGGCGAAAGGTAAACAATGGCTGTGGTATTGTTAATTGCCACCTCTGTCCAAACAGAGCCGGCAGTTGGTTTAAACCTGATTTCAAAACTATTTGCTGCCGGTGTGGTATTCCAATTGAGCGAGGCATGTGTGTAACCGATGTTAGTTGCTGTTAAACCCGAAGGCGCAAGGCAAACCCCCTGTCCTGCTGCTGCTGACCACAATAACCACCAACATGCTATTAACACCCATATTGCCTTAAGCAAAAAAACGTTCTTCATAAATGCTGCTTTTACCCTACAAAGTTACGCTTTTACCCCAACAAGTAAGTTTTTAATTTCGGGCTTTGTCTGTATTGATACAAAACCAATTGCCTAAAACTGTGTATCTTTACACGGTAATAGGGTAATCCTTGTTTTAGAGGTATGCCGGTTGTTTCGTTATTAGCATACAAGCAATTTATTTTTTATTTTTAGTTCGTTTTATTTTGGAAGACAGTTACAAACATATAGGTATGCGCCGCAAACTTCTGCGCGAAATAGCCGCTGAGGGTATTACCAATGAGCGGATATTAGAAGCTATGTTTGCGGTGCCGCGTCATTTCTTTTTTGAAAACGCTTTCTTAGAAAAAGCCTACGAAAACACCGCCTTTCCTATAGGCGAAGGGCAAACCATATCGCAGCCCTACACTGTAGCCTACCAAACCCAACTGCTTAATCCGCAAAAAGTGGATAAGATATTAGAAATAGGCACCGGTTCGGGCTATCAGGCTTGCATACTTGCCGAAATGGGAGCAAGGGTTATTACCATTGAACGCAACCGCAAACTATATGAAAAAGCCAAAAAAATGATTCAACTGCTGGGCTACCACAATCTTACCCTTGTTTTTGGCGATGGATATGAGGGAGCGCCTATTTATGCCCCGTTTGATAAGATACTGGTTACTGCCGCCGCAAAAAAAATACCCGATAAACTGTTTGACCAGCTCAAAACGGGTGGTATTATGGTAATACCCGTAGGTAATGATACTGCACAAACTATGCTCAAAATTACCAAATTATCGGATACGGAGTACAAAGAAGAAACCGGACAACTGTTTAAATTTGTGCCTATGATTAAGGGAAAAGTGGAATAAATCTCTTTGCCCGATGGTCAAATAGGCAAGTCTGCAACATAATACAGGCTTTTGTAAACAAAAAGCGGGCTCAAACGTATAATTGCTTAGTTTTTTTACGTTTTTATTACACAATCTTGCACGGTAAACGGAAACTTTGACCAAATAATAACGCTATCTTTACGAGCTTTTTACCTAATATGCACTCGCCTCTTTCCTAACTAAAAAATATTAAAGCGTATGCGCAAACTTTTTTTACTTATTGCCCTTACTCTTGCTTTTAGCGCCGGTGTAAGCGCCCAAACCGAACGCAATTGTGCTGCCATGGACGTGCTGGAACAACAAATTGCCGCCGACCCCACCCTGCCCGGACGCATGGAAGCCATTGAGCGCCATACCGAAGAATACATTGCTACCGGCGCACACCAGCACCACCGCAATGTAATTACCATTCCGGTAGTTTTCCACATTATTCACAATGGCGATGCCATAGGTACCGGCGAAAACATAAGCGATACTTACATTATGGCACAGCTTAACCAATTGAACCAAGACTTCCGAAAGCTGAATGCCGATGCTTCCTCTGTTCCGAGTTTGTTTGCCGGTGTTGCTGCCGATACTGAAATACAGTTTTGTTTAGCACAACGCACACCCGGCGGAGCCGCTACTACCGGTATTAACCGCGTGTATTTTAACAATGCATCGCCCACTACTTCCTACATGGATAATACGGTAAAACCGGCTACGGTTTGGGACAGAAACAAATACCTCAATTTCTGGACAGCTAACCTTAGCGGCGGTATTTTGGGTTATGCTCAGTTTCCGGGCGGTACTGCCAGCACCGATGGCGTAGTATGTTTACATAGTTCTGTGGGCTCGTTAGCTACCCCTAACCCTGCCGGCGGCGCTTACGGAAAAGGTCGCACTGCTACCCACGAGGTAGGACACTGGCTCAACCTGCGCCACATTTGGGGCGATGCCACCTGCGGCAGTGACCAGGTTAGCGATACCCCCGTACACAATACAGCCAACTATGGCTGCCCCACTTACCCCCACTACAGCACTTGCACCGGCTCGCCGATAGAAATGACCATGAACTACATGGATTATACCGATGATGGTTGTATGTATATGTACTCCGCCGGTCAAAAAACCCGTATGCGTGCGGTATTGGCAACCGGTGGCGCACGTGTTAGCTTAACCACCTCCGATGGCTGTACGCCGCCCAATACCACTACCTGCGGTACACCTTCGGGCTTAGGCGCATCAAGCATTACCCAAACCGCCGCTACCCTTAGCTGGGGCGCTGTATCGGGCGCTACCTCTTACAACGTTCAGTATCGTGCCACCGGTACTACTACCTGGGCATCTGCCACTGCCACTACTACTTCTACTTCGGTATCGGGCTTGAACTGTAATACAGGTTATGAGTTTCAGGTGCAAGCTGTTTGTGGCACCACCACCGGTTCTTTCAGCGCATCGGCTACGTTTACCACTGCCTCCTGTACTACTACTTCTTGCGGTACCCCTTCGGGCTTAAGCGCATCGGGTATTACCCAAACCAGCGCCACGCTCAACTGGGGCGCTGTTTCGGGGGCTACTAGCTACAATGTTCAGGCTCGTCAGGTAGGCACTACTACGTGGAGTACCAGCTCGGTTACTACCACATCGGTAAACTTTACCGGTCTTACCTGCAATACCAACTATGAGTTCCAAGCGCAAGCCGTTTGTGGCACCACCACCGGCTCATTCAGTGCATCGGCTACCTTTACCACCAGCGCCTGCACCAGCACCTGCACCGATACGTATGAAAGTAACAACAGTTCTTCTACCGCCAAAACCATTCCTAAAAACTCGCCTATAACTGCCCTTATCGGCACTTCTACCGATGTGGACTGGTTTAAGTTTACGCTTACCAGTACCCAGAAAAACATAAGGGTTACGCTTTCTAACTTGCCCTTTGACTATGATATGCAACTGTACCGCAACAGCACCTTGCTGGCTACCTCTCAAAACGGCGGTACTACCAATGAGGTTATTGTGCGCAACAATACCAGTACCAGTGGCACGTATTATGTAAGGGTTTACGGCTACAACGGCGCTTTTAGCGCCACTCAGTGCTATACGCTGCTGGTAGAAGCCGGCGCTACTGCCTACCGCTTAGAAGCCGGCGCCGAAGAGCTGATGGTAGCACAAGAAACAGTAGCAGCATTTGAGGTAACACCCAATCCTGTTAATGGCTTAGCCACCGTTCACCTTACGCCGGGCGATAACGACGAGGCTTTTACCCTTTCTGTATATGATATTACAGGAAGATTGGTTATGAGCCAAAACGGTAACAGTACCAAAGAAACTACGCAAATTCCGCTCGATTTCACCAACTTGTCGAGTGGTATGTACTTGGTAAGGTTAGAAACTGCCACGCAAAGTGTATCGCAAAAGGTAATTGTAAACAACAGGTAGTTTTAATTTACCTTTCTTGCCAACAAAAACCCCTCTGAAATCGTTTTTCAGAGGGGTTTTTTTTCATTACCTCCAATGGATTAGCTAAATAGAGCTAAGCGTACTGTGAACCATTTGTTAGTTTCTGCGTTTAGAAGTATTACTACCATAAAAAAGAGTAAAACCACTTTGCCTCCCCAATGGCTGCTACTACCTCCTCGCCCTTTACCCCTTTACAACGATTTTTGCGGCTGCTATCGGTAGATAGTCGTGAGATAGGATACCTGTATATTTACTCTATTTTTAATGGGCTTATCAATCTGTCGTTGCCTTTGGGCATACAGGCAATTATTGGTATTATAGCAGGAGGCCAAATATCGGCATCATGGAACATGCTGGTAATTATTGTAACGGTAGGCATTATTATATCGGGTGGTTTACAGATTATGCAGTTAGCCATTTCCGAAATACTTCAGCAGCGCATTTTTGTGAAAGCCTCCTTAGAGTTTGCCTACCGCATACCGCGTCTGCGGCTCGAAACATTAGATAAACAATACCTGCCCGAATTGATGAACCGCTTTTTTGATACGCTTTCGTTGCAAAAGGGTTTGTCAAAGGTGTTGCTCGATTTTTCGGCATCGGCATTGCAAATTATATTCGGGCTTATTGTTATCTCATTTTACCACCCGTTTTTCATCTTTTTCAGCGTAATGGTATTGGGCGCTTTAATGCTGCTGTTGTATGTAATAGCGCCGCAGGGTTTACAAACCAGCCTCAAAGAATCATCGTACAAATATGAAGTGGCACACTGGTTAGAGGAGGTAGCCCGCACACTCAATACCTTTAAACTACATGGCGACAGCCGCCTTCCTATGGATAATACCGATGCCATAGTGGTAAAATATCTGCAAGCCCGAAAAAAACATTTTGGTATTTTGATGTTGCAATATGCCGGTGCGATAGGTTTTAAAACCATTATTACCGCCGGGCTGCTGGTGTTGGGCAGTTTACTGGTTATTAACAACCAAATTAACATAGGGCAATTTGTGGCATCAGAAATCATAATTATATTAATTATGAACTCGGCAGAAAAATTAGTACTGAGCATGGAGGTAATTTATGATGTACTAACCGCCGTTGAAAAACTTGCCATAGTTACCGACCTTCCATTAGAAAACAATGACGGTATTGATTTTAATAAAGTGGATACCGGAAAAGGCATAACACTACAAGTAAACAACCTTAGTTATCGTTATCCCCATGCCGAAAATTATATTTTAAAAAATCTAAACTTTAATATAGCTTCCGGCGAACGAATTTGCATATCGGGTTATAATAATTCGGGTAAATCAACGCTTTCGCAAGTATTGGCAAGCCTCTACACCCATTATGAGGGAACTGTTACCTACAACGGTGTGCCGGTAAAAAATTTAAATACAGCCAGTTTGCGCACCAAAATTGGCGACTACTGCCCACAAGAAGAAATTTTTATGGGCAGTATTTTAGATAACATTACCATGGGCAATACGCAAACAGATATGAAACAAGTAATAGCCACTGCCGAAATTTTTGGCTTGGCTGATTTTGTTAAAAATTTACCCGAAGGCTATCTTACCCATATAACGCCCGAAGGTAGAACCCTGCCCAAAAGTGTGGTAAAAAAAATAATTTTAACCCGAAGTGTAATTACACAACCCCGCCTGCTTATTATGGAAAACCCTACCGAAGAATTAGAAGCAGCCGAACAAACCCGCATTTTGCAATATCTTATTCACCCGCAGCACAACTGGACATTGGTGCTGGTTTCTAATAGCGCTAAAATAGCTGAAGTTTGCCAAAGAATAATTGTAATGAAAAATGGCGAAATAATAGATACAAGTACTTATAGCAACGCACAGCAGAAGCCATACTTTTATGAAGTTTTTCAATCCTAATTCCTCCTTACCAGATTACCTGCCATGCTCAATATTTCGGAAAATAGGGTAGATAAATTAGTGGACATTAACCGCTATCAGTCGTTCCACCAAACCCGCATGTTTAGGCTGGGCAAAGCGCTTGCTTTTTGGATAAGCGGTTTTATGGCTCTGTTTGTATTGTTTATGTTTTTGCCTTGGACTCAAAATATAAGGGCAAAGGGTAAACTAACTACCCTGAAACCCGAACACCGACCCCAAACTATTCAAACTACCATTGCCGGCAGAATTGAAAAATGGTATGTTGCCGAAGGTCAACGTATTAATAAAGGCGATACCATTGTATTTATTTCGGAAATTAAAGACGATTATTTTGACCCACAGTTACTTGACCGTACCGCCCAGCAGGTAGATGCCAAAGAAATGACCATTACCTCGTATGCCGATAAAGCCCAAGCCCTTGAACAACAAGTAAAAGCTCTTGCCGAAAACCGCGACCTTAAACTATCGCAAACTAAAAACAAAATTCGCCAAACAGAACTCAAAATTCAATCCGACAGCATTGACTTAGTTGCCGCCCGAATAAATTATGATGTGGCTAAACAACAATATGAGCGGCAGCAGGAAATGTTTAACCGAGGGTTAGCCTCACTTACCGAGTTAGAACAACGACAACTGCGCCTGCAAGATGCCCAAGCTAAAAAAATATCGGCAGAAAACAAAATGCTCACCAGCCAGAACGACCTGCTCAATGCCCGAATTGAGCTGAATGCCATTACCAGTGAATATGCCGATAAAATTGCCAAATCGCAATCGGAGCGTTTTAGTACTTTATCATCTATGTACGATGCAGAGGGCAATGTGGCTAAGCTCCAAAATCAATACACCAACTACCGCGTGCGCACATCGTTTTACTACA
This sequence comes from Bacteroidetes bacterium UBA2322, assembly GCA_002345145.1. Lineage (GTDB taxonomy): Bacteria > Bacteroidota > Bacteroidia > Chitinophagales > UBA2359 > UBA2359. The sequence continues at coordinate 42,897 of DDVC01000072.1, read as the reverse complement.
TTTTAGCCCCCCAAGATTGCTACATTACCCAAGCCATTAAAACCGGTATTGGCGAAACAGTTAAAGAAGGCGATGACATTGTGAGCATTATGCCTGCCAATTTTCAGCTTGCTGTGGAGCTATACATTAAACCCATGGACTTGCCATTGGTAAAAGTGAACGAAAAAGTGCGCTTCCTCTTTGACGGCTGGCCTGCTTTTATCTTTTCGGGCTGGCCCGGTGTGTCGTTTGGTACTTTTGGCGGTACCGTAGTTGCCATTGATAACATTACCAGCGATAACAACTTGTATAGGATATTAGTAGCGCCCGCACCCAATGAAGAGCCCTGGCCCGATGCTTTGCGTATAGGCTCAGGTGCCGAGGGCTTACTATTGTTAAACGATGTGCCGCTATGGTACGAATTTTGGCGACAACTAAACGGTTTCCCGCCCGAATATTACCCCGATAGCGAAGCCACACAACTGCCCAAACTTAAACCTCCTAAAAGAAACCTTGCCAAATGATGCGTTTTGTTATTGTCTTGCTGCTTTTGGGTTGCTTCTTTACCGCATCGGCACAGCCCAACCCCACAGCCGCTGCCGATACTAACCGCATTTTTACCCTTGACAACCTCTTTGAACTGATTAAAGAACATCACCCCATTGCCCGGCAAAGCAAACTCCTTACCCAGCAAGCCGCCGCCCAAATGCTGCAAGCCCGAGGCGGTTTTGACCCCCAACTATATAGCTACCTTGACCAAAAAACCTTTGATGGAAAAAACTACTTTACCCTTGCACAAAACGGCTTTAAAATTCCTACATGGTACGGTATAGAGGTAAAAGGGGGGTACAATATCAACAACGGTCAGTTCTTAAACCCCGAAAATAAATTGCCCGTACAAGGGCAGGCAGTGGCCGGCGTTTCGCTCACCCTTATTCAGGGGTTAGTTATTGACCAGCGCCGCGCCGCCCTTAAACAAGCCCGTATTTTTGCCCAGGCAAACGAAGCCGAGCGACAAGATATGCTCAACAACCTGCTTTTTGATGCCGCCGCCGCTTACTGGGAGTGGGCGCTTGCCTACAACCAACTCCTGCTTCAGCAGCAAGCCGTACAACTTGCACAAGTGCGCTTGGAGTGGGTAAAAAATACCTTTTTGCAAGGCGCACGTCCTGCCATAGATACCCTTGAAGCCCTAATTCAACTCCAAAACCGCCAGTACGACCAAAACGAAACCGAACTTCAATACCAAAATACCTCGCTACTGCTCTCTACTTTTTTGTGGGCTGATAGCGATACGCCTTTGGAAATAACTAACGCCATTACTCCCCCCAATTTTTCCAACCTTGCCCTACCCTCCATTAACCCCGATTCCGTACAATTAGCTTTTAACCGGTTATCGCAAATTCACCCGCAACTCCTTTTATACCAGTTTAAGCTCTCCAACCTTGACGTAGAGCGCAGGCTCAAAGCAGAAAAACTCAAACCAAAACTAAACCTCAACTACAACCTGCTGGCTAATGGGCTCAATTTTGCCGCATCGGAAAGCCCCGGCAATGTAAACCCGTTTCTGCAAAACTATAAGTGGGGATTAGAGTTTAGTATGCCCTTGTTTTTGCGCGCCGAGCGAGGCAGCCTACAACTTACCCGCCTTAAAATTCAGGAAGCCAACCTGCAACTGCAACAAAAACAGTGGGAACTCCAAAACAAACTGCAAGGGTACTACAATGAACTGCTCAACAACCAGCGTCAAATTGCCCTTTACCGGCAAACCGTAAACAACTACCAAGCGCTTACCGAAGGCGAAGAATTCCGATTCCGATTTGGTGAAAGCTCCCTGTTTTTGGTTAATACCCGAGAGTCTAAACTGCTTGAAGCACAGGGTAAACTATTAGAACTTAAAGCAAAGCATCATAAAATACTTGCCGGCATTGCTTTTTCGGGTGGTACGCTTTTTAAACAGTAAGTAACAGACAAAACCCGGCATTGTCAATTTTTGAGCATAAGACTTAAATGGTTCTCGTAAACACGCAAAAGGTTCTTCTGCCCATACTTTCCGCTTCTCATTTATAAAAACCTATTCCATTGCCATCATTAGCGGCTGCATAAAAGCAAGTAAAAAAAAACTTTTTTTACTCAGGCAACGCTTTTACTCAATTTTACGTTAAGGATAAAACAATGAGCATGGTAAGATAAGTGAACCAATAAGAACTTAATGGAAGAAGTTGCCGTAAAAGTGCCTAAAAAACCACCTAATCAGTTAGCCCAACTTCCCTGGCATATCATTGAAGGATGCCAGCAGAAGGATAGGTTATGCCAAAAAAAATTTTACGAATTTTACTATGGTAAAATGATGGGTATTTGTATGCGCTATACCGATAATTACGAAGAAGCCCGAGATGTACTGCATGAAGGGTTTATGAAGATATTCCAAAACATTGAGTTTTTTTCGCCCACCGTTTCTATAGAAAGCTGGATGCGCCGCATCTTGGTAAATACTGCCATAGACCACTACCGGCGTAATAAACACAACAGTAAACAAGTAGAAATTACCGATTTTAACCAGCAACAACCCGATACGCTGACCGTTGAAATTATTTCGGATATTGCCGTTGAAGAGATAATGAAATTAGTGCAAAAACTGCCTCCTTCTTACCGCACCATTTTTAACCTTTTTGCCATAGAAGGTTACAACCATCGGGAAATTGCTGATATGTTGGGCATTAGTCAAGGTACTTCAAAATCTAACTTGTCTAAGGCAAGGCAGTTGCTCCAAACCATGATTATGGAGGAGCTGCCTCAGTACAAACATTTTTTTAACCAAAAAGAAAAAGACTAAAAACACTGCCGCTAAAATAAGTTGTTGTATTAACCAAATTTTAGTCCTGCAAAAACTTCAAAACATGATTAACCCCGAACATAACTTTGACCATAAAATAAAACGTGCACTGGAAAACTACCAAGCGCCC
>DDVC01000072.1:0-39692 GCA_002345145.1 Bacteroidetes bacterium UBA2322 | reverse complement strand
TTGACCATGCAGAAGAAAGGGCACCTATACCTCCGCCCCAAAAAGGTATAACCACTTTGCGCAATTCAGTCTTAGTATTGAGCTTTGTATGCCTGATGCTCATGAGCGCCGGTTTGGTTTACCAACGCATGGAGTACAAGCAGCCACCGTTGCCCACAAGTATGCCCCCTACTTTATTTACTACCCCTCAGCCTGCCAATTACCAACCTGCCCCAATAATAAATGCAGAGCAACTTAGTAGCAGCATAACTGCCACTACTCACAGCACGCCGAGTAGTGGTACAGCTAATTTCACATCAATTTCAACAGAAATTGCGCTGCTGCAAACCCACCATACTGCAACCAATGCATTGCATAATACCGCTTTAAAACTACCCGCCGCACTGCCACAGAACAACGTAGCAAGCCCAAACGCATTTAACTTGTTAATAGCCGCCACTAATGCCTTGCTGCTGCCCAATACAACTGATGCCCAACCCGAAAACAACCGTTTGGACACTTACATAGCAAATGCCGCTAACGGTGCGCTGTTTGCCGGGGCTAACAGCAATAAAAACTTGCCAGTAGCAACGGTGCAACCCCCTAATGCCACAACCATAACAACGCCTTTGCTTGCCTTTTTACCCACCCTGAAAACCGGTTTGGTAACAGCACAAACTACACCTAAGCAGGTAAAAGAGTTGCAAAACCTTATAATTAACCCGGAACAAGCGGCTGCCGCCCAACCAATAATTGCTATAGCGCCCAAACTGCCACCCCAATTGGGCAAGTTAACTCTTGCCGCCGTTACTTCAACCGATGTTAACTGGCTATCGGGCAATCAGCAAAGCGGCGGGTTTTCATCGGGTTTAAACCTTAATTATGCTATCGGCAAACATTGGGGTATTAGCGCCGGCACTTTATTTAGCCAAAAGAAATGGTTAGTTCTGCCCAAACAAATCAATAGCATAAACAACACAAACGAATTAACCAATTTTGGCTCTACCGAAATCAGGAACAACAAAGAACAGAACAGTATTATGATGAACATGGTGGAAATTCCTGTTTCACTAACATTCAACATTTTACCCGGTAAAAAAATAAGTCCCTACCTACGTGCAGGTGTTTCGGCATGGTTGCCGGTTCAAAACATGGTATCTTATACCCAATATAACCACGGCAGCCTAAGCCAAACCGGAACGGCTAACCAAACCATTCTTGCCAATATGCCCTTTACGCCCAATCCTCGCCCCAATTCAACCTTATTAAACGATAATGACCCGCTTTTGTCAACGCCCGTTATTTATGACGATATAACCGACCTACCCACATCGCCCAATATCTATAACAGCCAGTTTCAGAATTACTGGATTAACAGTAACCCCGATTTTCAGAGTGTTGTGTATGCCACTGAGCACATACAAATACCCAATGCTCCGGGCATAAACCAACCTGTATGGGATATAGTACACCTTACAGCAGGGGTAAACTACCATATTGGGCAGCAGTGGTTATTACTTGCCGAAACCCGATTTAGCGCCAGCATTACCCGCCATCGGTTTGATGCCAAACTGCCCACTTCCTTGCAACCAGTACAAGGGCAGCGCTTGTTTTCGGGTTCTATGACGGTTGGGTTTGCTTATCGGTTCAAATAAAAATAAAGTCCACAATCCGTCTGTTGTTTCTTTTTTCTTACCAAGTGTTTATGATTATGCTTTATGCACTCCGCCGGCATTGTTGCCATTCAATGTCGGCGGTTTTGTTATATGGGGTAGTTTTGGTAGATGGTATATGATAGATAGTATTGGGTAGTTGTTATTCGGTAGTGGGTGCTAAGAAATAATAACTAAGTTTGCGCCTTTGCGAGAAATAAAATTGGGCTAATTCGGTAGCCGTAATTCATAACTAACCACTAATTTGCGTTAACTTGCTCCGCCAACGTGCAGAGCCTCGCCTGCCTGCTGCATTATTTCGGGTTGGTTAAATACATACCACAGTACGCCCTCTTTAATGGCAAAACCCGAATAATACAGCTCCTGTATTTGCAGTTTTTTGAGTACCAACTCTACCATTAAATAAGCAACCACTATAAGTTGAGCCCTTTCGGGTTCTAAGCCTTTAATTTTGAGGCGTTGAGCTTCGGTTGCCGGAATCAGTTTGCTGCCAAGGGAAAAAGTGGTGGGCAGGCTGATGGGGAAAAATTGCTGTCTTTTAGAGATTTTTAAGTCCAGTTCGGCAGCACACATTTTATTGATACTACTAAAAGTGCCCGATGTTCCAATTAACACATCGGGCTTGCCAAACCGCTCTACCGCCTCCCAAAGGGGCAAAAGCGTTTGATTTACATAATCGTTTAATTGGGTTATGGCTTGTGCGGGTATGGGTTCTTTGGTATGAAAAATTTGTTTCAGCACCGTGCCTCCCAGCGGAAAGCTTTGTTTCCAGAGCATTTGCTCCTCGTTTGCAAGAATAAACTCGGTACTGCCACCGCCTATATCCATAATGAGGTGCGTTTGGGCGGTTAGGTGGGTAGCCAGTAGTACGCCGTGGTAAATAAAAGTAGCTTCCATATCGCCCGATATGCGCCTGATGTTAATGCCAAACCGCTCATATACTTCGGTTATGAGTTGCTCGCTGTTATTAGCCTTGCGCATGCCCTCTGTGGCAAAGGCATACACCTCCGTAGCTCCATATAATTTAATAATTTGGCTATATTTTTCCATTGCTTTTATGGCACGGTTATACGCCTCATTACCTATATAATCAATGCCGGTTTTAGCTAATTTAACGTAAATTTTATCTTCATAAAGCGTTCTGAAAAAGGTGTGCCGGTGCGGCGTGGCAATAAGCAACCTAAATGTATTGGTACCTAAATCAATAACTGCTATAATGCGTTTGGGGGTGCGTTGGGGCATACTAAAAGCAACTTGGTTATAATGGCGGTAAAAATACACAAAATACCCTTACCTTTACAGGGTAAATGGCAGAAATTGGTTTATTTAAAAAGACAATTAAAGCCTGACTGTAAAAGCATCGTTTAATACTTTACCCTCACTTCATCTATGTTTACCCAAAATCGCTCTATTCTTTTTGTTTTACTGCTTACCCTGCTGGCTTGGGCAGCTTGTAATACTGACTCAAATAACAACAGCCAAAATGCAGAGGCAGCTAACAAACTGCGCCCGGCAGAGGGTGGCGCTTATTACGGCAATATCTTCCGCATGAACGAAACGGAGTATTTTCAGTCGTTATACCCACTGCACGTAGGCGAAGTGGTAGGGCACCGCATTACCAACCAAATTTACGAAGGATTGGTTACCCTTAATCAGGAAGACCTTACCCTTAAACCATGTTTGGCTACCCGATGGGCAGTAAATGATGCCGCTACGGTTTATACTTTTACCCTGCGACAGGGCGTAATGTTTCATGACGACCCCTGTTTTGCAAATGGCAAGGGCAGAGAGCTAACCATACAAGATGTAAAATACTGCATGGACAGACTTTGTACGCACGATGCCAATAATAAGGGATTTGAGTTTGTAACAGGCAGAATTGTGGGCGCTGATGCCTACAACCAAGCCACTAAAAACGGTACCGTTCCACCCGAAGGCGTAGAAGGTATTAAAGTTTTAAACGACACTACCCTGCAAATAACACTGTTGCAACCTTTTAGCAGTTTTCTGTATATTTTGGCTATGCCTTTTGGGTTTATATACCCCAAGGAGGCTTACGATAAATACGGCGCCGATATGCGACAACACGCCGTAGGAACCGGTCCGTTTTATATTAAAACCCTGCGCGATAACGAAACCGTATTGCTGCTGCGCCACCCTAACTACTGGAGTAAAGATGCTGCCGGAAACCAACTGCCTTACTTAGACGGTATCAGGTTTATGTTTATAAAAGACGAAATGACCTACCTGCGCGAGTTTAGAGACGGTAAATTTGACCTTAAATACCGCCTGCCCTTAGAGGTTGCTGATGAAGTGGTGGACAATGAGGGTAAACTTAAACCGGCTTATTCCAAATACATTTACCAAACCAAACCAACACTGGCTACCCAGTTTTACGGTTTTTTAAATACCGGTAAAATTTTTAACAACAAAAAACTGCGTCAGGCATTTTGTTATGCTATTGACCGGCAAAAATTGGTAGATTATACACTCAAAGGCGCTGCGGTGCCCGGTTTTTACGGTATTGTGCCGCCTGCCTTTGCCAACTATGAAGTAAGCCAACTGAAAGGTTACAATTTTGACCCGCAAAAAGCCCGCCAATTGCTTGCCGATGCCGGCTACCCCGATGGTAAAGCGCTGCCCGAAATTACCCTGCAACTCAATAGCGGCGGTAAACGCAATGAGCAGGTGGCTGAGGTAATCCAAAAAATGCTTACCGAAAACCTGAATGTAAAGGTAAAAATTGCTCAAATGCCTTGGCCACAACACCTTGAAACGGTAGAAAGCGCTAAGGTGGATTTTTGGCGTTTTGGCTGGGTAGCCGATTATCCCGACCCCGAAAATTTCCTTGCTTTGCTGGGTAGCCGTACCCTACCTGCCAACGATACCGAAAAAACTTATCTTAATACTACCCGCTACCGAAACCAAAAGTTTGACCAATTTATGGAAGAAGCGCTTAAAACTACCAACGAAGTGCAGCGCAACCGGCTCTACCTGCAAGCCGACCAAGCCGCCCTTGATGATGCGCCTATGATGATTTTGTACTACGACAAAGACCAGCGCCTGCTGCAACCCAACGTGCGCAATTTTCCGCAAAATGCCATGGAATACCGAAACCTGCGCGAAGTATATTTTGTGCCCGAAGGGTAGCTTTGTACTGTGGTTTTTAGTGCAAGACTTGTGAAGTCCTGCACTATTACAAGAATAAAGCGGACTATTTGTGAGCTTTTGCAGCAAGGAAGTTGAGGTGCGCAGATAGGCGTAAACAAGCAGTGTATTTTTCTGTTTTTGGGGTTACAAAGTATGGTATTGGTCAGCAATTATTTTTTGTAGGTCATTTGGCTCAAAAGAAACTGCCCACTTCCATTTACCAAATCCTCCATGTTCATTTACGGCTCTGCACCATTCATCAAGATAGGCGCGTTTTGTTTTGTTTTGTTCATTGTCTTGACCTTTGGTTTCTATTATCAGACGTTCTCCGTTTGTCAGTTTGCAAATAAAATCGGGAAAAAATCGCCTTACTACGCCTTGATGATTGTAATAGATTACAAAGTTCAAATGGTCGTTTTTAACAAAAGACATTATACTATCGGATTCATTGATTGTCTTTGCTTCTAAGTATTCCCATTGGCTATCAACAACCAAAAAATTGATATGCGTTTTGTTAAATGCAGCATTAGGTTTGCTTGTCCACCATGTTCTGATGTTGGAAGTTGAACGTATTGGATTTTCTTTGTCAAATACAGGGGTTAATGCTTCTGTATTTACCGCTCTTATTTCGTTCCAAATGTGCTGAACAACCTTGTTCATATTTAGCATTATCAAAATTCTTTTTCTTGCTTCATCTTGATTAAACAAGGGGTTTTTGATGATGATTTTGTTTGAGTAGATAAATTTTTCAATAATGTTAATCAACTGAATCAGGAAAGTTTCTTTGCTCCCCTTCCAATCGGGCTTTTTTTCTGAATTGTAAATGGCAGATGCAATTCGGAAAATGATGGATTGCAGCCTGAATTTCTCTGCAATTTCTTTCAGGTCAATTTCGGAAAGCGCTGCGGGATTTGGTTTTCCGGCAATGATGGCTGCCAATTCAGCTTCTGTAATTGAATCGTAGGGGTCAAGCTCTAATAACTTAACCTTTTCTATATTCAATGTCAGTTGTGGTTTATAAGTGTGGTCAATCCTTACCACATTCGGGAAACTGATTTCATGTTCGGCTTTTTCTTTAACGGGTTTTATTTCTGTTTTTGGCTTGGGTGGCGGAGGCGGTAACCCATCGGCACCGCCTTCGTGCGGCAGAAAGGTAAACGGAACGCCAAAGATGTTTACATATTCGGGTTCAAATAATCCGTCATCGCCTACATCATACGAAGTTCTTCGCAGTCCTCTGCCTACCACCTGCTCGCAAAGTAGTTGGCTGCTGAATGCTCGTAAACCCATAATATGCGTTACTGTTTTGGCATCCCACCCCTCGCTCAACATGCCAACCGAAATTACGTTTTGAATAGGCTCTCCGGGTTCGCCCATTTTTCCTATGGTATCAACCGTTTTTCTTAACAGTTCGGCTTGTTGTTTTTTGGTAAGCCTTTTTTCTTTGGGCGCATCTTCTGCCTCATCTTCCACCTCGTTTGCTGCTGCAAGGTCAATTTCCTCAGTTTCTGCTTCGGCTTTCTGTAAAATGCTGCTGTCTATCTGCAAGGTTTTATCGGGATTGCATAAATCGCCCAAACCTGCCACTGAAAGCAAAAAGGCATCTTTGTCAAATGAAGATTTTATGCGTGCTGAGGTGTAGGTGGTGTTTGCCACGGTTATCATTACCGGTGGAATTTTGTAGCCGGCTTTTTCCCAATCGTCTTTGGTTGCTTTCCAGTCTTTACCCAAAAGCAGGTAGGCGTTTTTAATCAAATCGGGAAGCGGAACGGTTTCATCAACTTTTTGGTTGATGTTGTCTTTTACCGTTTCGTCCATGTATATATGATACAAACGTGAGCGCAAATCTTTGTCCACATTTCCATCATCGCGCACTACCACTCTTGGCGTTTTTACCAATCCTGCTTCAATGGCGTCATTCAAACCAAAATCTGAAACTATCCATGGAAACAACGCCTCTTGGGTTGCTTTTTTTCCGCTTGGCGCAAATGGGGTTGCCGATAAATCAAAACAGCGCAAAATGCCTCTTGCCCTATGAATGCGGTCGAGCCCACCCACCCAAATGGTGCTTTCTTCAATATCTTCTTTCTTTACCCCTTTTATTTTACTTTCGGCAGGGATACGCCAGGCATGGTGTGCTTCGTCATTGATGACTATGATATTTGAAGCGTTTGCCATGTTGCCCAATATTTCTCTTACATAGGCTTCGTCGCTTTTTGCGCCACGTTTATCAACCGATTTTTTCTTGGCAATTTTTTCTTCTGTTTGCCATGCCAAAGCGTGCCAATTGATGATGTTGATTTTTCCTTGCCGAAGGGTGTCCATTAAACCCGAAGGCACAATGTTGAAGGCTTCGTAATAGTTTTCGGGGTCGGTTGGGTGTAGAACGGAGAGTCTATTGCGTACCGTTAAGCCCGGCACCACAATGAGTACATTTTTAGAAAATCGGGTATCTTTTCCGTTGGCTACTTTGTTTAGTACATTCCATGCAATAAGTTGGCTCATGACAATGGTTTTGCCCGAACCGGTTGCCATTTTGTTGCACCAACGGCTAAACGCGCCGCCATCGCCCGGAATATCAATGCCTGTTTTGTCTGCTTGTGGAGCTTCGGTAAGCCAAATAAGGGTTTCAATGGCTTCTAACTGGCAAAAGAAAAACCGGCGGTCTTTGCGCTCTTCGGGGTCTTGCCAATGTTGCAAAAGCCGTTTGGTAATGCTTGTAACACCGGGATAACCGGCTTCGCGCCACTTTTTTATTCTTGGACGAATGGCATTCACCAAATCAATTTCAATGAATGTTCCCGGATCATCAAACGATTTTGAACTTTCCGAAGCTACTACATACCCTGCCGGTCTGCGGCCTGTTTGCAAAACAAATTCTCGGGTGGCTCTAATATATTCCCAATACTGCTGCGGTTCAATGTATGGGGAGTTGATGATAAGTTTGTTTATGTTTTTCATTAGGCAGGTTGGGTAAAATTAAAATTATCGAGTTTATTAAACGCTCTTTGTAAACTCGTTGAGCGGCCAATAGCCCGTTCTAAATTCCAAAAATCAGATACAAATTGCATTAACCGCTCATTATAGTTTGGACCTATTGTAGCATTGTTGTTTATAGGCACTATATCTTCTCTGACATCCCTTCTTCTTGATCGTCTTGCCAAATTGATAAGGGTTTGCTTAGGATCATTTTCTAATTCAGGGTTTGCAGGAAAGTTAGCCTGTGATACCCCTGTAAATTCTGAAAATCCTTCTATGTCTGCCAATAACCATGCTTCTACTTCTTTTACTGCGATACGAAAAATAAAATTAGGATGTAAAGGCGCAGTTATCCAGTCAAGAATAAGTTCTGGGGGGCATGGGTAATTGTCTAAATCTGTTAATACAAAAAATGGGGTAGCTATAGAAGCCTGATTAAAACCATTGATGTTCGATTTTATGTACCCATATCCATTCGCGGGGTACGTATTGTGAATATAGTATTTTGAGGCAAATGAATCTAACAACTTCATCATTGTAAATTCACTTATGGCATCTTCCGAAACCAAATTTATGTAAATACTCATTTTAAAAACCTAAGGTTAATTGATTAATATTTTTAGGTTTAGTTCGAGGAAGAATTGCCGCTCCCGGTGTCATTCCTCCTTGCAGCATCAATTTTATTTCAGGAATGCCTGATGCAATTTTAATTGAAGTGCCTTCCTGAACCGGATCTAATAACAATATTTCGTCTAAGGAAATACCTCTGTCATTAAGCAGATCGGTACTATGTGAAGTTAAAATTACTTGTCGTTTTTTGGGTTTTTGAAGTTTATAAATCAAAGCCGGTATTTTTGAAACGATTGCCCCATTTAATGACAGTTCCGGCTCTTCTAACAGCAATAGCCCATCTCCTTCCTGAAGAGACCATAGCAAACCAATTAATCTTAAAGTGCCATCAGAAAACTGTTCTTCTCGTTGCTTGCCTGCTTTGGGCCTCCAATGCTCATAAACGGCTTCTAAATGCGGCCTTCCGTTTTCTTCGGCATAACTAAAGGCTTTAAATTGAGGTACTGCAATTTTTAATGCTTCCTGAATTTTCCTTAACCATGCATTTCGGGTTTTCTCATTTACTTTCGATATTTTTTCCAAAAATCCATGTCCAAAAGGATCGCCGGATAAATCGGCTCCCGCAAAAGCTTGCGGATATTTAAGTATTTGTGGAATAAGATGCAGATAAACAGTATTTTCCAAATATTTATTGATTTCTCTAAACTCTCTGTTTGCATTTATTTGTTCAAGGTGCGTTTGGGTTAGCCGTTCATGGTCTTGGCTGTCATCTTTATCGGGCCTGTCTAAAATTAACTGCTCTCCTTTCCAAACTTTTTCTTGTGTAAGATAGGGAAGCCTATAGCCTCTGATTTCCTGTTTTATTCCCACTGAATATTTCCATAAAGGTACGGTGGTGCCGTATTCCGATAGGTGTATTTCTATTTCTACATCCGGAAATGTTCTTGCCGCTAAACTCCTAATCTTTGAAATACCTCCTCTTTCGGTAACTGCTTTTTGAAGCCCGCCGCCGGGCTTTGATATATCACGCAAAAATCTGAATACATCAAGAAAATTAGATTTTCCCGAAGCATTAGGCCCAACCACAAAAACCCTTTCTGTTAAAGGAATATCTACCTCTTTAAAGTTTTTCCAGTTTTTTAGCTTTAACCTTGATATGTACATTTAGTTTTTAGTTTTTGGTTTTCAGTTTTTAGCTATTATAACCTGATAATTTTTAACGACTCAATTCCCCGCGCATCAATAATTTTAACCGCCACATTTTTGCCTGCTTTAAACGGAAGCGATACCGTGCCGCTGAAGGCTTCTAATTTTTCTTCGTCTATTTCGGCTTTCAGGTTTTTGGCTAAGGTTGCCCAGCCCTGTTTTGCGCCTGCCATAGGGAAAAACACCTGCGAAGGGAACAAACTCCGTCCGTCATAATCGTGGTCAAGCATCCACATGGCTATATCGCTCTTGCCGCCGCTGTCAACCGTGCCGGTTTTGGGGTTGTAATAGTCAAAGCCGTTTACTTCAACGGTGTATTTGCCTTTGTCATCGCCCATTTTTATTTCCCTGATTTGAACATCGGGCTGACCAATGAGCCAAAAACTTTCGTTGCTGCTGCGTTTCTTTTTTAAATCATCGGTTAGCAGGTCGGCATTCATTTGGGCTTCTAAAAGGGTAATGCCGGGCCAGTTGGTTTCTTCTATGTCTTTTCGGGCTTCGGCGTCAAAGTGAAAGGCGCAAAACAAAATTATATCGGGCTTGGGCCTAAGCATTCGGGCTTCTTCTAATGCCAGCTCTACCATGCGTTGTTCTAAAGGCGCATGTTCAGGACCAAAACACACTACCACCCGCTGGGGCTGCTGCATTAGTGTGGGTTGTTCTTTTTCAAACAAGTTTTTAGGTGGCATTTCTACTTTGGTTTCGCCGTGTGCCTGCAAAAAACGGGTGCCGGTCATGGGTTCCATACGGGTAAACATAATGCGTTCGCCTTTTTTTCCTCTTACGCCCGATTGCTTCAACTCGTCTATCCAGTTATTTTGCCTTAATGTTTCGCCACTTCTTGAAACAGAATTGTCGGCTTCCATTGGTATATCTGTTTCTACCTCCTCAAATGATTTGGCAACCGGCGCGGGTACGGCTTCTATGGTAAAGGGTCCGGTTACTCTGGTTCGTTTGTTGTCGGTATAGGGCTGGTCGTAAAGGGTTTCTACGGGGGCAGGCTCATTGTTGGCTATGCTTTTTAGGGTAATGTGCGGCACGGTTTTGTATTTAAAGCCGCTGCCTACGCCCTCATGGGGGTGTGCTAATTGGTAATAATCAAATAGGGCTGTCATGAGCCGCTGTTTGGCTAAGGCAAGCGCTACCCTTGAGGTGTCGCAGGTTATCCAACGCCTGCCCCAGTTTTCGGCTACATATGCCGTAGTGCCGCTGCCGCAGGTAATATCTAATACCAAATCGCCAGGGTCGGTAGTCATTAACAGGCAGCGTTGGATGACTTTTTCATTTGTTTGAACTACATATAATTTTCCACCTTCCTGTCCTGCCACCGAAGTATCGTCCCAAATACTATTAAGTTCAATGAAAGAAAAGTCGTCAAAATATCTTATAAATGAAATTGTGTTTTCTCTTTCATAAATTCTTCCCGAGTTAAGCAGTGTTTGCATACCCGATGGATAATTTACAGTCCAGTGTCTATTTTTGGAAGGTTCATATATTTTCTCATTTATATTGAATGGTTGAGGCTCATTAGGTGGACCTTGACTTGTTAGATCTCCCAATCTGAAAATTTTTGAATTTTCAGGTATAGGTTTAGCCCCTTTTTTTTCTTCGTTATTCAATAGTCTAATATCCCCATTTGATAATTTCAGATAACGATAATCAGAAGTGTTTGATAGATTTTCTCGTTTGGAAATCAAAATTTTTCTGTACTTAACTTTTTTACTGTCTTTTGCATACCACAAAATATAATCACCTGCTCTACTTAGCGTATTTGACGTAAAACCACTTGTAGTAGCATACGCAATCATACTTACAAAATTTTCACTTCCGAAAACCTCGTCCATAATACATCTTACCCGATGCACATTTTCGTCGGAGATTTGCACAAAAATGCTACCGGTATCGTGGAGCAGTTCGCGCGCCAGGAGCAGCCTATCGCGCAGGTAGGTGAGGTAGGAGTGAATACCCAGCTCCCAGGTATCTCTGAAGGCTTTAATCATTTCGGGTTCGGCGGTAAGGTCGTCGTCGTTTCCGTCTTTTACATCACGTTTATTTACAAAGGGTTGAAAATTACTGCCGTATTTAATGCCGTAAGGGGGGTCAAAATACACCATTTGCACTTTACCTGCCATGCCTTCTTTTTCTAAAAGGCTGTTCATAACCAGCAGGCTGTCGCCGGCTATGAGGCGGTTAGTCCAGTTTTCTTTGTGCTTGTAAAATTCAATGGCTTCGCGCAGGGGTTTTTTATGGGTTTCAAACAAGCTCATTTGTATGGGGGCTTCTTCTTGTTTGCGCACGGTTTCAATAATGCGTCTTGGGTCAATGCGCTCATGCACGTGCAGGCTCACGGTGGGCACATCAAAAGCTGTATGTTCTGCCTTGCCTGCCCATTGCAGTTGTGGGTCAAGGTGGGGGTCGTATTGGTAGGTTTTTTTGGGTGTTATATAGGGTTCTGTACCCTCATCAACCAAACCTACGGGTGGGTTATTAAGGCGGCGTTTATCTTTATGGTCATACTGCTCAATAGAAATTGGAGTAGTTTTTTTAATTTTAGCCATTATCTTAATTCTGTATTGGTGAGTGATGAGTTAAGGGGCGCTTTTTTAGTTTTTGTATGGGTTGCCAATAATTTATGGTAGGCGTAAACCCGTCTTATGTTGTTTTTGCTTTGTTCTATTTTAGCTCTGCTGTTTATACGCAGTAAACACGCAAATATAATGAACGAAACCACACTAAGTTAATATAGACCAATAAAATTTGCAGAAGGCTGCTTGTTTAACGTGAAACTCAAAGTCTTACCGCAAAAGGCTTTTAAACAGGTGGAGCGATGTATTTTGGGCGCTGCACTTTTGCAAAACCAAAAACGCCCATTTATGGGGGCTTATACACAAGGGTCAGCCGCCCTAAATATGGGTAGAACAGAGATTTGTGCCGTGTTATAAGAAGGGGCAGCGCACCGTAATCTGTTGCCAATTTTTAACAAGTACAGGTACAACATACGCCTACGTTATTCCTATAGGGCATTCATTTTCATTCCTACCTAACTTTGAATTACAACAGCATAAATTATGCTTGCCGCGGTTAAACAAAACACCATAACAAAGGTCTAACTTTGTGCGTTAATCTGTTTTACCTTCAAACCCCTAAACAGCATGAAAAAAGCAGTTATGTTTTTTGTATTCGGGCTATTTGCCCTCCTTTTTTCCCCTTTGTGGGCGCTAAAGGCGCAATCTTCAGTATTGCATTTGCAAATGTTTGACCAATCAGCGTTTAGCTTAGTGCTGGACGACGTACATTTTAAAGACATCAGAACTTCTTATACCATTAAAAACGTACCACCCGGTACCCATCTACTTTGGATAGTACAGCCCAAAAAAAACCGCCGCACAGGGAAGGTTATTTTTAAGGACTACATTAGAATACCCGATAACAGAGAGGTTTTTGCCTACATAGATTCTGAGCTAAATTTTAGGGTGCATGATGCCATACCTATTAAACCCGAAACAGCCCAAGCGCCCCGCCCCGATGACCCGTACCTGCGCCCACAACAACAGCAGCAACAGCAAACAGCTCCTACGCCTAATACCCGCCCCAATACCAACCAGCCTACAGCCCAAACGGCTCCACCGCCGCCTGCTCCGGGTATGAAAGAAGCCGATTTTACCCAACTGCGCAATACCATTAAAGACCAGGATTACGACGATACACGCATACAAATAGCCAAAGATGCCATAACCAAACAGCCCCTTAATTGCCAACAGTTGGCTGAACTGCTCGATGTGTTCAGTTTTGAATCGGGTAAATTAGAACTGGCTAAGTTTGCTTATTCCTATCTTACCGATAAGGAGCAGTTTTCGGTGGTTATTGACCGCTTTAAACTCAATAACAGCCGAAAGGAATTAGAAAAAATGGCATCGGGTAAGTAAAGTGAAAAATGAAAAAAATTACGAATTTAGCGTTATGAGTGTGTTAGTAACCACTACTGAATACCAATTGCCCACTAACCACTACCATCTACCAACTAACCATTCATCTGCTTTTGGCTCGATTTAAAATTACGTTAGAATACGAGGGCACCCGCTATGCCGGCTGGCAATTGCAGCATGGGTTGCGTACCATACAAGGCGAGATAGTAGGCGCTTGTAGGGAGTTGTTTCATACCGATGAACTGGAAATTTACGGTGCCGGACGTACTGATGCCGGTGTTCATGCCCTTGGGCAGGTGGCACATTTAGAAGTGAAAACAGCGCTTAATCCGATGCAAATACGAATAGGGTTAAACGACCAATTGCCGCCCGATATTAACCTGCTTACCGTAGAAAAAGCACCGCCCGATTTTCATGCCCGACACAGCGCCATTGCCCGCAGTTATGTTTACCACATTGCTACCCGCCGTTCGGCATTTGGTAAAAAATTAGTATGGTGGGTAAAAGACCGCCTCAATCTGAACGCTATGGATTACGCCGCCCAAGCTATGGAGGGGCTGCGCGATTTTCAGTCTTTTACCGATGCCTCGCCCAATGAGCAGTCCACCTTAGTAGAAGTGCATTTTGTGCATTTATACCCCACACCTAATGCCATATTGGTACACATAGTAGGCTCGCATTTTTTGTGGAAAATGGTGCGGCGCATGGTGGGTATATTAGTAGAAGCCGGCAGAGAAAACTTTAGCGCGGCAGAGGTAGAGCGTTTGTTTACCCGCCCCAGCCGCACACCGGCTCAGTTTACAGCGCCCCCATCGGGTTTATATTTAGAGCGGGTATATTATCCGGGTCAAACCATACAAGAGGGGGTTACGCCGTTGCTTCATTTGCAATAGGCAATTTTTTCTACCTAACTACTTAGGTACTGCCTGCAATTCAAATTGATGGTGTATTTGCAGACTAAATTAGCAAGATTTACGGCAGCAATTAGCACACGGATAACGCGGATGTGGCTGATTTGCACAGGTTTTTGAAAAATGGCAGGTTCGTGGCGTATTTGTAGGTTAACTTTGTGGTTATCACAAGGAATTTAGTTAAGACCAGATACGGGCAAGTAGATACATTTCTACAACACCCTATTTAAAGCCTGTTCTAAATCGGCTATCAGGTCAGTGGGGTCTTCAATGCCCACACTCAGCCTGAGCAGCGAGTCAAGTACGCCTGTTTTTTGCCGTTCTTCAAAAGGAATGGAGGCGTGGGTCATGGTTGCCGGGTGCCCAATGAGCGATTCTACCCCGCCCAACGATTCTGCCAGCGAAAACAAATGCGTATTAGACAGCACCTTTACCGCCGCCTCCATAGTATCTTGTTTTAGCGAAAAAGACACCATGCCGCCAAACCCGCGCATTTGCCGTTTTGCTACTGCATGGTTAGGGTGTGTTTCAAAACCCGGATAGTTTACCTTAGCCACTGCTTTATGGGTAGCAAGAAATGCCGCTACCTGAGCGGCATTTTTACAATGTGCTTCCATGCGCAGATGCAGGGTTTTTACGCCGCGCAGCACCAAAAAACAATCCATGGGCGCAGGCACTGCCCCTACTGCATTTTGGTGAAAGGTGAGGTGTTGGTAAAAAGCCTCGTCGTTACACATTACCGCTCCCATAATTACATCGGAGTGCCCGCCTAAGTATTTGGTTACAGAATGTACCACCACATCGGCTCCCCAATCTATGGGATTTTGCAAATAGGGCGAGGCAAAGGTATTATCCACACATAATAAAATGCCGTTCGTTTTGCAAATTTCTGATATGGCTGCTATATCTACAACGCCCAGCATAGGGTTAGTAGGCGTTTCTACCCACATCATTTTAGTGCGTTCATTTACAAGGGGCAGCACGTTTTGAGGTTGGTGCATATCCACAAAATGGAACTTAATGCCGTATTTTTGAAACACGCGTACAAACAACCTGTAAGTGCCGCCATATAAATCATTGCAGGCAATTACCTCATCGCCGGGCTGAAGCCGGCGCATAACCGAGTCAGTAGCAGCCAGTCCACTGGCAAAACATACGCCATAGCGGGCATTTTCAAGCGCTGCCAGGTTTTGTTGCAGTGCGGTTCGGGTGGGGTTTTGGGTGCGTCCGTACTCATAGCCTTTATGCACGCCCGGGGCTTCCTGCACATAGGTAGAGGTTTGAAAAATAGGGGTCATAATAGCGCCCGTACCGGCATCGGGCTTAATGCCTGCATGTATTACTTTGGTGGCAAACTTCATAAGAGGTAAACTGTTATTTTGGATTTTGGCAAACTAAGCACAAAGGTACAAAATAACCAACACCGGCATACCGGTTGCCCGTATAAGGCGGTGTAAATTAGGCTGTTTGCAAGGGCGCAGCTCAGGTTTGATGCGTAAATGGAGATACCCCCACCTGTTTTCAGCAAAAAAAGCACACAGCTCACGCGGATTAAACGGATAAACGCGGGTAGAAGGGTGGTTTGTGCAGATACAAAACAACGGCAAGCCCGATAGTGGTTTAGCCTCAAAATCCCAAAATCAAAGCAATCCGAAATCCGAAATCAAAGCAATCGCGAAGTTACGTTATTTTTCAAAAATCGGCGTTAATCAGCTTCATCTGTGTTATCTGTGTGCTAATTGTTGGCGGTTTTTTTGCTCATACCGGTAGATTATGCCATTTTACATCAAACTCGGGTTACACTTATATGCTGCCGTAACGGTTTTATGAACCTGCCTACCCCACTTGTTTGTTAATACAAGCGCTGCCCAATGGGCAATAGGACTAACCAACAGTATAGCATTACAAGGGTAATTTACCATGAAAAAAACCTTAGTTTTAGGCGCATCTGCACACGCCTACCGATACTCAAACATGGCAGTACATAGGCTGCTGGCGCATGGGCATGAGGTGGCTCCGGTAGGCATAAATGAGGGTAGTATAGAAGGACGCCCCATTTTAATAGGTATGCCCCACATAGAGGGCGTTGATACCATTACCATTTACCTAAGCCCCCAGCATCAGGTGCAGTACTACCCATACATTTTACAACTGAAACCTAAACGCCTTATCTTTAACCCCGGCGCCGAAAACCCCGAACTGGCAGCCCTTGCCCAACAAAACGGCATTGAAACCGAAAATGCCTGCACATTAGTGCTGTTGTCGGTTAATCAGTACTAATTAACCCTTACTAACCAACCAACGCCGGCAGTTTATGGCTCCTGTTTTGCACCTCATTTATTTCATAGGTAATAACACTTACAGCCTTGCGCTGCCCCTGCAAGAACCCGGCAGCTCGCATCATACGGGGCTGCAAATATATGTGCAAGAGCTGCTTCACCCCGCATCGGGAAGGCAAATAAACATTGCCCTTACCGCTTTGCAGCCACTTACCCTGCAAATGGTGGAGCTGCATATTCCCCACACTTTTGAATTAACCGACCGGCTATTATGCAATGGTTTTCAATCATGGACACTTACCGATGAGTGGCTGCCCAAGCACAAACTTAAACCGGTAAAATGGTTTGCCAAACCCCTTGCCAATGCTTTTGGTGATTATGCTTTTTTTACCTATCCCTCAAAAAAAGGACATATACACGGCTGGACATACGGCTATATTAAACACCACCCGCTCCAACCCAACCCAACCATTACCTTTGCAGGCTCCTGCCATGAGCGCAGCGCCTACACCGGTATTGTAATGGAGGCAAACCCATTACAAGGAAAAATTAGGTTATTTAAAGACTGCCGGGGGCTGCAACTAAACAACAACGCCGTTTTTGAGGCTTTTAACCTTTACCTTGATAGCGGAAACGAACAAGAAGTTTTTGCCCGATATGCCCAATTGGTAAAAACTGCCCGAAAAACAACCGAACAGGTTACCTCTTTTCCCGATGCTCAAAAACTGCCCACCTGCGGAGCATCGGGGTTTACCTCTTGGTATAACTACTACACCCGCATTAATGCAAACATTATTCACCAAAATCTTCGGGCTTTTGCACAAAACAACATACCGCTCGATATTTTTCAGATAGACGATGGGTGGCAAAATGCAGTGGGCGACTGGTTAAAGGTTAATGCCGCCAAGTTTCCCGATGGGTTGGCTACGGTAACCAACGCCATTAGGCAACAAGGCTACAAGCCCGGCTTGTGGTTGGCTCCGTTTATTTGTCAGCGGCAATCGGAGGTGTTTAAAAACCACCCCAATTGGTTGCTGCGCCACCCCAATGGCAAGCTCGTTACTGCCGGTTACAATACCATGTGGCAGAGCTATATGTATGTGCTTAATTTTTACCACCCTCAGGTGAAAGACTACCTTGAGCAGGTGTTTGATACCATACTTAACCAATGGGGTTTTGAATTGGTAAAACCCGATTTTTTATACGCCGTAGCCTTGTTGCCGCCTGCCCATAAAACGCGCGGCGCTGTAATGTACGAGGCTATGCAGTGGCTGCGCCAAGCCGTAGGCAATAAGCTCATTTTAGGCTGTGGCGTACCTTTGGGAGCCGCTTTTGGGGCAACAGATTTTTGCCGTATTGGGGCAGATGTGCATTTAAGTTGGGATATGCCCCTGTTAAAATGGATAGGCAGCCGCGAGGGTGTTTCTACCATTAGCGCCATAAAAAATACCATACACCGCCACCACCTAAATGGTAAACTCTTTTTTAACGACCCCGATGTTAGTATTTTGCGCAATACTAACCATAACCACCGTCTTACACCCCAGCAGCAGTTTACCTTGTTTTTAGTGAACCAAATTTTTGGGTCATTGCAATTTGTTTCCGATAATATAGGGGAATACTCGCCCCAAACTCTGCGTTTGTATTGCTCGCAGTTTCCGCTCAGGCCAAAAAATATACATCGGGTAATACAAACAGATGAGGCATATCGGGTTTATTTTACCATTGGCAATTTGCATTATTTGGCTTTTTGCAACCTATCGGGTAAAATAGCGGCAATTAACCTTGCCCATGAGGCTGCCGTATTGCCTCCTGCCTATCAAAACTGCCTTTACAACAGTCATACCCAAACTCACCTGCACCCGCAAAACCAAACCCTAAACCTTATGCCTTACGAAAGCGTGTGTTTGATGGCGGTAAATACACAAGAGCCCGTAGCGTTAGCCGGCGGAAACGCTCATTTGTTTCCCTGCGCCGATGTAGAACATTGGCATATAACCGCCCTCGGCTATATACAAATACAAAGCGCTGCAATTACCCGGCCGCCAACCAATATATGGATTTTTAGCCAACAACTCCAAATAAGCCTAAACCAATGGGAAATAACCCAAACCCTGCCTTGGCAACAAGGTTATTTGTTAAAATTTGAAACCGCCCACACACAACCGGCACATTAACCAAAATAAAAAAACACCGGTTGTTTGTGCCATTTGCCGTTTTGGGTTGTTATTAGAAAAGACTAATTTTTGTTAAATTGGGGTTGTCTGTATTTTTACCAACTGCCGGCAACAGTTGTCAGCCCTATTCGCATAACTCAATTACCCGTTTACTTTCAGCAATTTATGAAGTTTACCCAACAAATTCCGGTTAGCCAACTGCTCCCGCTCATCAATGCCCAACTGATACCCGGCAACTACACACACATAAACGGCATAAACGAAATACACAAAGTAACCCCCGGCGATATCACCTTTGTGGACCATCCTAAGTATTATGCCAAATCTTTAAACAGCCAAGCATGGGTAGTACTCATCAATCAGCCCGATGTGCCAAACCCGCTCAATAAAACCCTACTCTTTACCGATGACCCGTTTAGAGATTACAACACGCTGGTAAGGCATTTTTGCCCGTTTGAACCCATTTTAACCGAGCGCGGCAATGCCACCATAGGTAACAACACCCTTATTATGCCCGGCGCGGTGGTAGCCAATAACGTAACCATAGGCGATAACTGCCTTATTTACCCCAATGTGGTTATTTACCCCAATGTAATTATAGGCAACAATGTAATTATACACGCCAATTCGGTAATAGGCTCTGATGCTTTTTACTTTAAACGCCGCCCCGAAGGCTACGATAAAATGCTGTCGTGTGGGAGGGTAATTATAGAAGACAACGTAGAAATAGGCGCTTGCTGCACCATAGACATAGGCGTATCGGGCGATACCGTAATAGGGCGCGGCACTAAATTTGACAACCATATACATATTGGTCATGGAGCGGTCATTGGCAAAAACTGCCTGTTTGCGGCTCAGGTAGGTGTAGGCGGCAAAACCATTATAGAAGATAATGTAACCCTATGGGGGCAGGTGGGTGTATCAAAAACGCTCACCATTGGCGCCGGCGCTACGGTACTTGCCCAATCAGGAGTGCCTGATTCCTTAGAAGGTGGTAAAACCTATTTTGGCTCGCCGGTGCAGGAGGCGCGCACCATGATGCGCCAGTTAGCTATGCTCAAACAACTTAGCGCCGCATGGGATAAACTACGCAAACTGTTGTAAAGCCACTGCCACCGAAGCGGAGTAGTGTGGCACAAGTTGGTTACACCTGGTAATCTTGCGGCTTAAAAAGTTCCAAATTATTGCTAATCCAATCAATGGTTTCTTGCAAACCTTGTTCTAAGGTATAATTTGCGTGCCAGTTGCATAGGTTTTGGGCAAGAGCAGGATTACATACAAGGGTAAACACTTCTGATTTATTGGGTCTTAACCGAGCAGCATCGGAGAGCAGCACGGGCTGTTTACCCATTATTTGGCAAATTAGCGCATACGTTTGGGCTATGCTCACCGCTTTGCCGGTACCCAAATTAACGGTTTTACCTACGGTGGCAGGGTGAGCGCCTACCTGTAAAAAACCGGCTGCGGTATCTTTTACGTACAAAAAATCTCGCACAGGGCTAAGGTTGCCCAAGGTAACGGCGGGCAAGGTAAGCAGTTGGGAAATAATGGTAGGTATAACTGCCCTTGCCGACTGGCGCGGACCGTAGGTATTAAAAGGGCGAACCACCGTTATGGGCAGGTTAAAGGCATTAAAGTAAGAAAGCGCCAAGTGGTCGGCGCTCATTTTGCTGGCAGAGTACGGCGATTGTGGCTGTAAGGGGTGTTGCTCATTTATGGGTGTATAAAGGGCGGTGCCATACACTTCAGAGGTAGAGGTATGAATAAAGCGCTCAATGCTGTCGGTTTTTCGGGCAGCATTGAGCAGGTTAGTAGTGCCGTTTATATTGGTCTGAACAAAATCGGTAGGATTTACATAAGAGTACGGAATGGCAATGAGTGCGCCCAAGTGAAACACATATTGGCAACCCCGTACCGCATGGTAGCAAAAATCGGGGTCTTTAAGGTCGCCTTTTACAATTTCTACTTCGGATAAGATGTTTTTGGGCAAAAACTCCAAATTTCCTAATTGCGGGCGCGAGCTGTAACGCACCATTGCCCGCACTGTAAAGCCTTGCTGCACCAAATACTCTGTTAAATGGCTGCCGATAAAGCCCGCCGCGCCGGTTACCAAAACGGTTTTTTGTGTATTCATGCCCAAAAGTAAGACAAATAACCCGTTTTGACAAACAAGTTTAAAAGGAGCTATTTTAATGCCGGTGTATTGGGTGGTATTAATTACTTACTACATTTTGAGCAACGGCAGCGGGCACGGTAAGCAGTATTTGCATAACTTCTGCCTGTTGTTTATTGGCGGTAGAGAGCTCTCGGCTTGCCAGTAGTAAGCCATCAGCGGAGCGCAGGTTGATATGATAAAATTTATCGGAGCGCAATTGAAAATAAAAATGACCATCTTTTTGGCTCACTGCTTTGGTAGTAGTTTTAGTTGATACATCAACCAGTTCAACCGTAACATTACCTTTGGGCTTGAGCGTTGTTTCGTCATAAACTATGCCAATGAGAACTAATTTTACCTCGCCGGCAGCCTGTGCAATTTCGGCAGCATCAGCCTTAGCCTGATAACCCGATGAAGCGTATGCCTGTAAACCGGCGGTGAAGAAAAACAGAAGCAAGGCAATTAGCCATAACGTTGAGCGGTGCATAGTGATTGTTAGTTAAGTGGTATGAATTAAAATGATTCCAACAAGTATTACCAACCAAAAACCTTGCCATTTGACAATTTTATGACAGTTGGTTTAACCAGTGTTACGCAGCACGCGCATAAAAGTGATAAACTTGATTAACGTGTTTTTTTGTTTCTTGCATACCAATACTAACGTAAATCCCTTTTTTAAAAGGATTTAGCCATACTTTTATTTGCACAAACAAATTTGGCTTTGGTGAAACATAAATAACGATTAAATTTATGCAAAAAGCGCTAAAAAGGCTGTTTACTATACCCAAAATACCGGCTCGGCGGGGCTTGGCTGCTTGTGTATTTTTAAGATTGGCTCAGTACCTGTTCAAACAATGAAAGCCACTTATGGTATAAAACCTGTACTGCATACCCCTGTTCAATGGTTTTTCTGCCTTGGTTGCCTAATTGGGTTCGCAGCGCCGGGTTTTCAATCAATGCTGATAATTGCTGCACCCACTCTTGTGTGCCGGCAGCCAGTAAGCCGTTTTTACCCTCTTGTATGACCTCTGTATTGGCACCTATGCGTTCCAGTACAGCCGGCACCGTCATTGCCATATATTGCAGTCCTTTCATAGAGCATTTACCCAGCGCCCACTCATTGTGCGGCAGTGGCATAATGCCTATGTCAAATCGGGCAATATCGGCAGCTTCGGTTTCGGGATTCCAGAGCAGGGATTGAACGGGCAAATTGGGGTGATGATAGGGCGTATTGGTTATTACGGCAAAGCGCACTTTATTGGCATACTTTTGCTCTATGCTTTGTAATGCAGGCAGGGCAGTTTCAAAATGAGGCATTGTGGTAGCGCTGCCCGACCAGCCTATGCAAACCGGCGTATTGGGCGGCAGTGTTGGTTTGGGTGTTGGTTGGTATTGCCGCAGGTCAATGGCTGAGGGTATTACTATGGTGCGGGGGTTATAGATACAGGCATACTGGGCTAAGTAATGATTACCGACTACTACGGCATGGGCAAGCCGGAGCAGGGTTTCGGTTTTTCGGGGATTTTTTAAAAAAGCCCATTGCCGGTTGGCTTCTGATACATTGGGCAGCCAAATGGCATCGTCAAAATCAAAAATAATTTTAGCCTTTGAGCAGTATCGGGCGCAGTACTCAAAAAAAGCAGTACCCAGCATAAAGGCTTCGCGTTGTATAATAATGAGGTGGTATTGGTGTGCAGTAAGCACATGATACAGGCGTTTTAGGGCGCTTTTGAGCAAAATGCCCACCTTAGGCAACAGGTTGCCGGGGGCGTACATATAAGCATCATCGGCAGCCGAAATAAGGTATTGTTGGTGCAGGGTAAAGCCGTTTTGCTGCCAGTAATCGGCATAACACTCTATTCTGTAACGCTGCGAGGGCGAGCGGCGGGGGCGATGGATTGCCAAAAACAAAACTTTTTTAGTATTCATGGCAGCACAGATTGGTATATGGCGGCATATTGTTTTACCCCCCGGGCTAAGGCAAAAAACCGGTATGCGCCGGCTTGTATGGCTTGTGCCGGAGGAGGCTGCCGCTGAGTAATAACCTGAGCTGCTTGCATATAGTTTTGTGTGTGTAGGGTTTCAATTACCAACCCTGCTCCGGTTTGGCGTATAATATGGTCGGTATCGCCTATGCCGGCATTACAAACAATGGGTATGCCCATAGCCATAATTTCGCCCTGTTTTACCGGCGACGAAGCCATTTTAGAGTATGCCGGTTTAATGAAAAAAATGCTCCACGTGCTAAGCGAAAGATAAAGTGGCATTTGAGCATAAGTGGTTGCGGCTATAATGATGCCCGATGTGATACCTGTTTGCGCTGCCAGGGTTTGTATATGCAGGTGTTCGGCAGGGTTGCTGTTTATGAACAGCATTTTGGCATGGGGCATTTGGCTTTGCAGCTCCTTAAAAAAACAGAGCATTTGGGGCAGCATATACCAAGTGCCCACTGTGCCGGCGTAGGTAAGTACAAAATCGGAATTGGCAATACCTAATTGCTGCCTAAGGGAGTTTTTTTGTTCGGGTGTTATGGTTTGCAGGTCAAACAACTGCAAATCAACGCAACAGGGAATAACCGATAGCTGTACCTTAGTTTGGTTTAGGTGTTTCCAACTGCGTATTTCCGTTTCCGCCCTGTGTGTGAGGCTTACAGTGTGGGCAGCCTCTTCTAAAAAGGTTATTTCTTTGCGCTTAAAATAGCGGTAAACAAGTGCATACATTGGGTTTTGAAGATTCCAGATACCACCGTCTGCCCGTTCATCTGCCCAAAAACCGCGCATGTCAAAAATAAACCCGATGCCCAATGCTGCTTTTAGCCAACTGCCTACCAATGCAGCCGGATAGCTGCGGCAGTGTATGAGCTGAAAGGGCTTTTGTTTATGCAGCCGGTACGCCAGCCGGTATGCCCTGTAAAGGTCATACATGGTTGACAAAACCGGCGGTTTTTTGGTATAGGCCAGCGGCAGCCAGGTAATTTGGGCATTTTGGCAAATTTGTTCAATTTGCGTTTTATGCTGCTTGTATCGGTCGGGTTTTTCGTGGCTGATGAGGGTAAAATGGTAGCCCATTTTGCTCAAACCGCATAAATAAGGTAGCACCTGCGATTGTCCCAGCGGGTCGGTCATGCCATCGTAAGAGAGGTAGAGTATGTGTTGGTGGTTGGTTGCAGGCATAGCTCATACCAAACCGCTTAAACCGTTTATTGGTTCATTGAAGGGCATAGCCTCAGCCTTTTGTATGATAAGTTGGGTAAGGGGGGGCGATTTGAGTATTAAACGCTATAAATTAAATTTATATTAATCTGTCGGTAGCCTATTTTGGGGTAGTTATGAAAATGCAGAAAGGGATGCGGCAACTAAGTAGGAGGTAAATATCTTTTAAAATGAACAAGCATTTTCGTCGGTTTACTATTTAGGCTTATCGGGTTTAAGGTAAATTTGCCTAAGGCTGTCTAATTTAGCATTAGATGCGGGAGAGGGTGGTGTGTCAAATTCGTGCTCATCGGTGTTTACATCGTCAAAATCAATTAAAATTTGCGTACCGTCATAAGCATCGGGCGTAACAATTTTCTCTATCAGGTCTTTGCTCACGTTTTGGTCGCCACAATCTGTGCAGTCTTTGGGTATATCGGGATTAGCCGGTTGCGCTTTATCTGCTGTAACAGGGGGCAATGATTGGGTGGGCGCTGTGGTGGCAGAGGTGGCTTTATCTGGTATTAGCGGGTCGTTAGAATTGGTTTTTAGTGCGCCTCCAAATACAATTTTGTAACCCAAATTGCTAATTTGATTATGCAAGGCAGGGCTTAGCAAAATTTTAACCGGGTCGTAACCGCGCAGGGTGATAATTTTGAGGGTATTTTGCGTTAAATCTGATTCGCATTTGTAAACACCTTCTTGTGTCATAAAAAAGCGCACAATTTTTACGGCATCTATAATGGTAAAGGTTTGTTCAGCGCCCTGTGCATTCACTTTTAAAATTTTTACCCCGTTGGGAGTAGAGCCGGCATAGGTAGTTTGCGCCGGTAAAAACCCGCCGGTGCAGGTATGGGCAAGTAAAAAGAAGAGTACGGCAAATTTTTGCATAAAGAGTGAGCGGTTATGATTGAGCAGATTATGCTACAAAAGTAGGCAGTATTTACCAAAGTTTATAAGACGTTTAAGGGTAAAAATTGCCTAAAAGAACCAACCTGCTGCAATGGCTATACAACCCGCTATAACACAATAGACCGAAAAATAGGTAATTTTACCACCCTGTACCAGATTGAGCATCCAGCGGCAGGCAATCCAGCCGGCAATAAAAGCCGCCAAAAATCCGGCAAGGTAGGGCAGCCAGTCGGTTTGGGGAGTAGTGGAGGCTTCTTTACCCAGTTTGCCAATTTTTAAAATGGTGGCTCCCATTATGGGGGCTAATACCATTAAAAAGGAGAACCGCGTGGCATGGGGCTTGGCAATACCCATAGCTAAGGCAGTAGCAATGGTAGCGCCCGACCTTGAAATGCCCGGCAGTATAGCTACTGCCTGCGCCAAACCTATGGCCATGGCATGTTTGTAGCCTACTTGTTTGTTTTGCCCCTTGTCTAAACGGCTGAGCTGTAAAATGATGCCGGTGCATATAAGCAAAACACCTACCATAACTACCCTGCCATTGAAGAGTTGCTCCACTGCATCTTCAAAAAAAACGCCTACCAGCCCCACCGGTATCATTGAAACGGCTAATTTAGCAAGGTATTGGGTTTCTTCGTTCCAGGTAAACCTAAAAACAGCGCTGATGAGTTTCCATATTTCGTGTCGCAGTACTACTATGGTGCTTAGTACAGTAGCGCCGTGTACCAGTATGGTAAAAGTAAGGTTATCGGTTTGTTGTATATTAAACATGGCTTTACCCAGCTCTATATGCCCGCTGCTGCTAACAGGCAAAAACTCCGTAAAGCCTTGCAGAATGCCTAATATAATGGCTTCTATAACACTCATAACAAAAGAGGTAAAAAAGATGTGGGGGCAAAGTTACACACATCGGGCTAATTTTATGCCCTTTGCAAAGCATTTACCCCAAAACGGGGCACACAACAGTTGCTTTAAAAATTAATGATTATTGGGGAATTATTTGCCCGATGCTGATGATTTAGAGCCCGATTTGATGTTGGCTCCCGATTTGATGTCTGCAACTGTTTTACTAACAGTAGTAGTAGCAGCTCGTTCCACCTCTTCCGGTGCATCGTTTGAGGGGGTAAAAATGGCTACTATTTGCAAGGCAAAACCCAGCAGCACTACAATGGGCGCTAATACGGTGCGCCTAAATCCGTAAATGGCATCTTCGGGATATACATTTACATCGGTACTGGCGCCGCCTGCCATGAGCAGAAAGCCTAATAAAATAACGCCTATGCCAACAGCCACAAGGATGAAGTTTTTCTTTCCGAAAAGTAAACGACGTTTTTGCATATTACGAGGGGGTTAATGAAGTTTCAGAAAATATAACTACATGGCACACAAAACGCTGTATGGGAACGCAGCGCTGGCAATGTGTTTGTAGGATTAACAATGCTTGTTAGGGGTGGTAAACTGTTTTAATAAAGTTCGTCGAGTTGCATTTGAAGGTATTTTACTACCGATGTTTTGGTGCTCCACCAAGATATAAATACCCCCAATAAGGTAATGATGATACAAATAAGCACAAAGCTAAGCAAATCATGCAGAATACTAAGCTCCGGTATATTATTTTGTGCCAACAACAGCAAAAGAGCGAGCAAAACCGAAGCTAACATGCCGCTAATAAGACCATTGTAGATGCTTTGGGTTATAAAAGGCTGGGTAATAAACCATCGGGTAGCGCCTACTAATTGCATACTTTTAATTAAAAACCTATTAGAATACATAGCTAATTTAACTGTGTTATCAATTAGGATAAACGCCACGCCAAAAAATAGTACACTTAATATAATCAGAACAATACTAATGCGCTGCACATTGGCATTAACCAAGTTTACTACCGCCTCTTGGTAAAATACCTCTTTTATAACGGGGTTTTTAGTGAGTGTACTTTTAATGGTACGTAGGCTGTCGGCATTGGCATAGGCGGCAGTAAGGTAAAGATTAAAGGAGGCAAACAACGGGTTAAAACCCAGTATAGTATCAAAGTTTTCTTTGGTTTGGCTCATAAATTGCTGAGCAGCTTCATCTTTTGATACATACTCTATGCTCTTAGTGTAGGGTTTTCGGCTTATTTCGGCTTGTAATGCCTGGGTATTAGCGGGTGCAATATCATCGGCAAGTACTACTATAATTTCTAAATTTTCCTTAAAATGGTTAGACAAACGCTGCGCGTGCATGAGTAACACACACATAATGCCCAGTAAAAAAAGCACCAATGCTATACTTACAATGGAGTAAGCATAAGAGGGTTTACTAAATCGGGCATTGCTGCCTTTAACCGGTGGTGGCTGAGTGCTCATTTGTGTGCAGAATGGATATGGGGCTTTTGAAGCGGCAAAAATAGTAAATAAAACAATGAAGCCCTACAATTTAATGACACAGCAAACAATTATGTACATCTGCCGAATTGTAGCTCTAAATAATGACTGCGGTTTTAGCAGTAAATTGTCATAAATTACATTTTTAGGGGCAAACAAGGGTTAATATTGGCGCCCCTACTCATTGTGCAAACAATAATACCTTACCTTTGTTAGCTTTTTTTGCAGTCAAAAAATTTACATCACTGTTTGTATTATTTTCTTTATGTACAAGTTTTTTTCTGGCGGCTTATGGGCGCTAATTATTGTTTTTTTAGGTGTTGGAACCAACCAACAGGTGCAGGCACAGTCAAGTTTAACCTTAGTAGGGCATTTACCCTATACTGCACAGTTGAGCAATTTGTGGGGTTATGTTGATCCCGATTCGGGCATTGAGTATGCCATTGTAGGAGTTTACAATGGCACTTCTATTGTAAGTATGCAAAATCCCGCTGCCCCTGTGGAGGTAGCCTTTGTGCCCGGTCCGGAGGGCATTTGGCGCGAAATGAAAACATGGGGGCAGTATGCCTATGTTACTAATGAAACCGGCAGCGGACTACAGATTATTGACCTGAGCAACCTGCCCCAAACAGTAAACGCATGGTTCTGGACAGGTGTTGACGACCCCAATTACGAGGTAAATATATCAACCATTCACACCATATCTACCGATGAAAAAGGGTATGCATACCTATGGGGTTCTAACGAAGATGCCGTTATCATAGACCTTAATGCCAACCCCATAAATCCGCCCATAGTGGGCATTTACGATTATCAGTACGTACACGATGGTTTTGTGCGCAATGATACCATGTGGACTGCTGAAATTTACGATGGCGTAATTTCGGTGGTTAATGTTGCAGACCGCGCCAATCCTGTGGTTATGGCATCGTTTGCTACACCCAGCAATTTTTCGCACAACTGCGCCCTTAGCGATGACGGACGCACCCTTTTTACCACCGATGAAGTTACCGCTGCATGGATTGCTACTTATGATGTTGCTGACCTTACCGATGTTAAAGAAATTCACCGCGTAAGAACTACCCCTAATACCGGCAGCATTCCGCATAATGTTTATACGGTGGGAAATTTTTTGGTTACCGCCTACTACCGCGATGGGGTTACCATACATGATGCCACCAACCCAAACGGGGTAATTTTGGTTGCCGACTATGACACAGCTCCTACCCTGTCGGGCGATGGGTTTAACGGCTGTTGGGGTGTATATCCGTACTTTCCATCGGGCTTAATTATTGCCTCCGATATGGAAGAAGGGCTTTACATTCTTCAACCCGATTACGTGCAGGCTTGCTACCTCAGTGGAAGTGTTACCAATACCGAAACCGGCGCCGGCATACCTAATGCTACGGTTAGCATTACCGAAGTGCCCTCTTCGGTGGCTAATACCGGTTTTTCGGGCGCTTTCCAAACGGGTGTTGCCGCCCCCGGCGCTTATACGGTTACCATTTCGGCGCCCGGCTACCTGCCTGCTACCTACACCGTTACACTGGCTACCGCCGAAACTATTAACCTTAATGTCTTTCTTACACCACTGCCCATTTTTAACTTCAACGGTTTGGTTATCAATGCCCAATCGGGTTTACCTGTAACCAATGCAAACGTAACTATCGTAAACCCCGATATTTCTTTTAACACTACTACCAACGCATCGGGGCAATTTAGTTTTCCCAACATATTTGCCGGCGATTACAACATCATTGCCGGCAAATGGGGATTTGTTACCCAACAAACAGGCAACCTGTTTTTAAATCCTGATACCGGCGATTGGGTAATGCTGCTGGAACCGGGGTATTATGATGATTTTGTGTTTGATTTTGGCTGGACAGTAGAGGGCAATGCCGCCAATGGCGCATGGGAGCGCGGTATTCCTAATGGCACTACCTATAACGGCCAACCTATGAACCCGGGTAATGACGTAAGCGGCGATATGGGCAACTACTGCTACGTAACCGGAAACCAACCCAATGCCAGCGCCGGCGATGATGATGTAGATGATGGCAATACCCGATTAATTTCGCCGGTTTTTGACCTATCTACCTATTTTGACCCGCAACTGAGCTACTACCGATGGTTTGCCAATGCCGGCGGATTTAGCGCACCAAACGATAAACTAACCATTTCTATTACCAACGGCGCTAATACTGCCGTTATTGAAGAAATTACCGCTACTGCCAATTCATGGGTGCAAACCACCATTAACATAAAAAACTACCTTGAACCCACCGCCACCATGCAGCTCATTTTTGAAACTGCCGATGCCGCCAATAGCGGACACCTTGTAGAAGCTGCTGCCGATTTGTTTAGGGTGATAGACCTCGGATTTCCGGTTTCTGCGCCCGATATTGATGCACACCTGCCTACTATCAGCCTGCAACCTAATCCGTTTAAAGGGCAAACTACGCTTGCCTTTAACGGTTTTGACCCGCAGCAATTAACCGGCGCCAAACTGCTACTGACCGATGTGGTGGGCAAAACCGTAGCCGCTTATGCTTTACCCCCTACTGCTACTGCCACTTTTACTTTGCAGCAAGGCAATCTTGCCCCGGGTTTGTACTTTTATGCCCTTGAACAAAATGGCAACAAACTTGCCGCCGGTAAAATGGTGATTGCCGAGTAACAACAATAGGTGTAACCTTTGCGTTGATAGGGCATAAACGTAATGCCCTGTCAACGCAAAATTCTTTAATGCCTTATTTTATGCAGATAGTAACAAAACACCTTGCAGGTGCAGTTTTATGGCTGTTTGTGGCTTTTTTTACCGCCTGCACCCAAGATGTAACCCTTAATCTGCCCGAGTATGAGAGCAAATTAGTGGTAGAGAGCTATTTAGATGCCAATGTGCCGTTTTATGTGGTATCGGTTACTGAGAGCGTGCCTTTTCTAACGCCGGGTAATTTGCCTGTAAACCAGTCGCTTCCGGCGGTTAGCACAGCCATTGTTACCATTTCTAAAGGCAGCCAAACAGATACCATACCTTATGTAGATAGCCTTAGAGTTTATATTAAAGCGCTAAGCACACCGCTCAACCCTACCGATTTTGAACCCTATCTGCTTAGTGTTTTAGATACTGCCACTAACCGATTGGCTACTGCTACTACCAAATTTTTACCTAAAATACCCATTGATACCGTTTTATACCTACTCAACAGCGCTAATGAGGCATCGATGCTCTTGTATTATTATGACCCTAAACCCGATGTAAATTACTATAAACCATGGTTTGCCAATGCCGCTAACATTTTTGACCGCGACTCGCTGCGCACCTGGGAGTTTTCTGACAAAGCCCTGGGCGAAGGGCGCTCTTCGGTGGGCATGGGTTACAGATACCGCCTAAACGATACGGTTATTGCGCGCCTGTATCATATAAGCGAGGAGTATTTCAGGTTTTTAGATACTGTAGATGATGCCGGCGATGCAGCAAGCGGTCCTTTTAGCCGCCCTGCACGTATAGAGAGCAATATTCAGGGGGGGACCGGCATTTTTACCGCCCTTATATATGACCAACGAATTGTGCCGGTTAAGTAGCGGTTTTAGTTATGCGCTAGGAGTGTTTTAGCGCCAACTATCCGCTTTTTACTACTCAATACTAAGTTCTCAAACATTGAGAAAACAAAAACCCTTTTGTGCGTTTTTGCGAGCATTATTCTTGTGTTATACACAAAAAAATAGGCAGAAGGGGCAACTGCATAAGAAATACATAAAACGCCGTAAATTGCAGTTTTGTTGCTCAATTCAAACCTCCCGATAATGGCTCCACCCAAACAAAGAAGCAAAGTTTGTAAAAACTGCCGGTATGTGTTTGTACCCCAACAGCCCGATGTGTTTTGCCCCTGCTGCGGGCAAGAAAACAGCGAACAGTTGGTTTCGCTTGGTAGATTTATTATGGATTTTATTAACCAGTATGTTGCGTTTGATTCTAAAATAGCTAAAACTCTGTTTAGCCTGATTGTAAAACCCGGTTTTTTAAGTAGGGAGTACTGCGCCGGAAAAGTAGTAAGTTATATTTTACCACTGCGGGTTTACCTGCTTATGAGTTTAGTGTATTTTACCATTTTTGCTGCCAAAATAGCTTCTTTTGTGGACAAAACAAGCGACGTGCTTAAAATGGAAACGCCTTCATTTGCCGATACAACAAGCAGCCCCCTACTAAACCTTAAAGACAGCATTTTATTGGAAAATGATGTAGAACCTAATGCCTTAGTATTTTCTCCAAATGCCAAAATAAACTTTAAACGCGCCATAACCCTTGCCGATAAGTATCCGCTAACACAAACTATAGACAGCTTAAAGGCAGAATATCCTTTTTTACAAGAGAGCCTGCTAATGAGTACCGTGGTAAAACAAGGGGTAAAGTTATACCAAACAAGGGGCAAAGATTTGGTGCATTATTTTTTGGGCGCTATACCGGTAATGATGCTGCTGCTTATGCCGCTGCTGGCGTTGTTTTACAAACTTCTTTATATAAGGCGAAAACGATATTTCATAGAGCACCTTACTTTTTTTCTGCATTACCATGCTTTTGTGTATGTAATGCTATCTTTTTATATCTTAATATGGGGCTTTAACGGTCAATGGTTAAGTTATTTGGTTTTTGTAATTACCATTTACCTGCTGTTGGCTATGAAAAAGATGTATGAACAGAGTTGGTTAAAAACAGGGTTAAAACAGCTTATCTTTATGCTGTTTGGCTACCCCTTATTTATTAGTGTTTACCTGCTGTTTACCTTAGTGGTGTCGTTTTTGTTGTTCTAAAGGGTGTAACCCGAGTTTGATGTAAATTAACACGCAAAAGTCTGTGCTACCGATATGTGTGCAAAACCGGCAGCAATTAGCACACGGATAACACTGATGCGGCTGATTTGCACAGATTTTTGAAAATAAAGGCTCAAGTTGGGTAAATGATTGCGGATTGTCTTGATTTCGGGATTTCGAATTACGAATGGGCTTAGTTAGTACTCACTACCAAAACTACCCACCAACCGTACCTTTTACTCGCGTTTACCCGTTTAATCCGCTTTATCTGTATGCTTTTTTTGCTGAAAACAGGTGAGGATATGTCAATTTCCACATAAAACCGGGGCTGCACCCGTTCTGAGTGGTTACCGGCAGAAAAAGGTGTGTTTTTCTGTAGCATCTTTTGCACCTAAGTCTATGCTGCGCTGGAGGTCTTCGCAGCCTTCTTGCAGCCTATAACTCATAATTTTGGCTATGCCTCGGTTATAGTAACTTTGGGCATCGGGTGCAAGCCTAATGGCATAGTTATAGTCTTCTACGGCTTTTTTATAACTGCCAAAAAGCAATTGTACATTACCTCTTATTTTGTAACCTTCGGGATTATCGGGATTTTGAGCTATCCACGCATTGGCATCAGCCAAAGCGCCGTTGTAATCGCCCTGCATTTTTTTGGTAATGCCTCGGTTAAAAAGAGCATCATCAGCAAAACCGGCGTTTAGTTCCAGTACTTTGTTGTAGTCTTCAATAGCACCTTCATAATCGCCTAAGCTTTTGCGCAGTACGGCGCGGTTAAAATAAGCGTGGGGCAAATTATTGTTTACGGCAAGGGATTTAGTAAAATCAAGCTCGGCAAGGGTAGTATTGCCATCAAGTTTGTAGGCAGTGCCACGGTTAAAGTAGGCAATAGACATATCGGGTTCAAGGATAAGGGCAGTGGTGAAAGCAGCTATTGCTTTTTGGTATTCGGTTTGTTTGAGCAGGGCAATTCCTTTTACATTGTATGCCATTGCCATTTGGGGGTTTACTGCCAGCGCCCGTTCTATATCGGCAAAAGCGGCATTTAATTCATTGGTTTGGAGGTAAAGTAAAGCTCTGTTTAAAAGGCTAATGGTGTCGTCGGAATTGGCAGTAATGAGGGTTGTGTATTCTTGGATAGCGCCCTGGTAATCTTCCATAGCGGCTTTAGCTTCTGCCTTTTGGTCGGCAAGAGAAAGATTTTGTGGATTTAGCTGAAGTGAACGGTCTATATCGGTAATAGCGCCCACATAGTCAAAAAGGAGCATTTTTAATTTAGCTCGCTCATCGTAAAGGTAATGCAAGTGCGGATTAAGCTGAATGGCATAGTTATAGTCTGCCATAGCTTCGGTATCTTGGCGCATACGGGTATAGGCAATGGCACGTTTCATGTAGGCATCGGCATAAGATGGGTCTATTTGTATGGCGTTGGTATAAGAAAAAATAGCTCCTCTTAGGTCGGCAAGTTTAAGGCGGTTATCGCCGTCTGCCACTAAATTCATGGCTCTTGTGCGAGCGCTTTGTCCACCCATGTAACTTTGAGCTTGGGTATGCGTTGGTAAAACGCTCCACATCATCAGAACAAAGAGTAGGTATTTCATAGGTTGTGGGGTTTTAGGGGGTCATGGTATGGTGTTTTTGCGCTTAACTTGTTTCTGTTTAATACAACACAAATTTGGGATTTTGGTTTTAACATTGTTACAGGGTATATCCTCACCTAAAATAAGTTTACAGAAAGTGCGTTGAGTTTAACCCACTGATTTCAAAATAGTGCAGTTTTAGTTTGATTTAAAGTTGGTTGCCGGTACTCTCCCAAAAACAACAAAACCCCTCTGCCGACACCACCGACTTAGAAAACCAAATAGACCCATTGGTTTACCAACTTTATAACCTGACCGACGAAGAAATTAAGCTAATTGAAACAGCATAAACCAACTCGTAACCCAACACTTGGCGGCAGCGTGCGTCTATCTTACCGCCTACACCAAAAACAGCAAGAGATAAGCGAACAAATCTTTGGCACCAAAACCCACCTAACTGAGAAATTCCTAAAATGAACCTCAAATAATACCTTGGCAGGGCAAAATTTTGAAAAAACAACCTATTTTTATGCCTTGTAAAGCCCAAACAGGTACTAAACTACTGTTTGTGGAGCAATAACCCTTAAAAAAACTAAATACACCCGATAGCCGCATTAACGTTTGTACCAACCCAAAATAACGAAATTACCGGTTTTTTCAAGGTCTGACGTTGTACATCATGTATGGCGACAGTACTAACATCAACCCAAAGCGGAAATCTCTAACTTTTTTCACTAACTTTGACCAATGAAATTTTTGTTGACACATCAGTCTGGGGAGGAATTGTTGACAAGGAGTTTTCCGAGTGGACAATACCTTTTTTCGAGCAAGCCCGACAAGGTAGGTTCACGCTTATTTTATCCGATATAACGATTGGTGAACTTGAAAAGGCGCCGGAAATTATCAGAGAATTACCAACTACAATTCCACCTGATTTTGAACAACTTGAACTTGCGGATAAGTATGTTCAATAAGGCGTATTGACACCAAAGTTCTATTCAGATGCACAGCACATTGCTATTTCAAGCGCACTTAAAGTTGACAGTTTAGTCAGTTGGAATTTCAAGCACATGGTAAACTTTTTTCGCATCAGACAGTACAACTCAATAAACCTAAAATATGGCTATTCAACCATTGACATTAGAACACCAAAGGAGGTAACGTATGGAGAACAAGAATAATAACGATAAAAGCATACCAACCGATTTTCATGCAGTTGATTTCATGCGACAAGTTCGTAGCGAATTGACAGAACAATTTTTACAAGACAAGCAAAAGTATTTTGATTATTTAAAACGAGCAATGGACGACTTTAAGTTGCGGCAGAAAAAACAAAAAGGTTAATCTCTTTGATGATACTTTTCGTGTACATCGGGTGCAGGTTGAGAGTGTAGTGCATGTAAGTCCACCCGAATGCAAACCCTCAGAAAACGCCATGCCACCCAAAAACTCCACCCCCCACTATTCGGCACTTCTTCGGCATCAATAGAAACACTCCTGCCACCACGCCCACTCATCGGAAAAAGACTAAAAATGAACCCCAAATAACGCCTTGGCAGGGCAAAGTTTTGAAAAAACAACCTATTTTTATGCCTTGTAAAGCCCGAATGGGAAGCAAAATACTGTTGGCGGTGTAACAGCCCTTAAAAAAACAAAATACACCCGATAGCAGCACCAAGGTTTGTACCAACCAAAAACACTGAAATTACCGGTTTTCCAAAGTGCCAACCCACAAAAAACTTTCCGGCTGAAAAACCTATCTTAACCAACTGAAACAAGAAATATAATTTGCATATGATACTAAATGTATTAAAACCAAGAAAGGCGCTCAATAAAGCCTTCTTAAAAGTAAAACCCAACAGGGCTGAAATTGAAAGTTTCAAAACCAATCTTATTACCTTACTCAACAGAACAAACGACACCGAAAGCGAAGAGTTTCACAAAAACTTGGTTTCAGATTTTCTCAAAAAAACCTATTACGACCCCACCCATTTTATCAATACCAAAGGGCGAAACGACTTGGTAATTCATAACGGACAAAATGCAACCACCACAGTTGGGGTAATCATTGAAGCAAAAAAGCCAACCAACAAAGCCGAAATGATAACCACCCAAAAACTGAACACAAAAGCATTTCAGGAATTGGTGTTGTATTACCTGCGGGAGAGAATTACACACAAAAACTTGGAGATAAAACATTTGGTGGCAACCAACATTCATGAGTGGTTCATTTTTGATGCTACCCTGTTCGACAGACTTTTTGCCCAAAACAAAAACTTGGTAAAACAATTTACCGACTTTGAAAGCGGACGGCTGGCAGATACCAAAACCGATTTTTTCTACAAACAAATAGCCGAGCCGTTTATTAACAGCATTACTTCGGAAATTGAATTTACCTACTTCAATTTTCAGGATTACCAAAAACCGCTTCGCAATGCCAATAAAGCAGATGATAATGCGCTGATTGCTTTATTCAAATTATTGTCGCCCGAGCATCTCTTAAAACTTCCGTTTACCAACGATAGCAACAGCCTCGACAAACGATTTTACACCGAGTTGTTGCACATTATCGGTTTAACCGAAACCAAGGAAGGAAGCAAAAAACTCATTGAGCGAAACAAAGCAGGTGAACGGCACACAGGTACAATCCTTGAAGATGCCATCATCCAGTTAGATAGTTTGGATAAAATAACCCGATTGGACAAACCCAACCAATTTGGTAACACCCAGCAAGAACGACTTTTTACTGTTGCCCTTGAACTGAGTATCACCTGGATAAACCGCATTTTGTTTTTGAAGCTGTTAGAAGCCCAACTCATTACCTATCACAAAGGCAACAAATCGTATTCGTTTCTCAATCTTGACAAAATCAAAAACTATGATGACCTGAACAGCTTGTTTTTTCAGGTATTGGCTCGCAAGCACGAAGACAGAAACGAAGATGTACAAAAGATTTTCGGGAAAGTTCCTTATCTCAATTCATCGCTTTTTGAGCCAACAGACCTTGAACATGTAGCATTGTTTATCAGCAACCTTAAAGGCGATAAAACCATCCCGATATTTTCGCAAACCGTACTAAAAGACCGGCAAGGTAAAAAGCGAACAGGCAATATTGCTACGCTTCAATACTTGTTTGAGTTTTTAGATGCTTATGACTTTGGAGCCGAAGGTGGAGAAGCAATTCAGGAAGACAACAAAACGCTCATCAATGCCGCTGTACTCGGATTGATTTTTGAGAAGATAAATGGTTATAAGGACGGTTCGTTTTTTACCCCCGGTTTCATCACCATGTACATGTGCCGCGAAACCATTCGCAAAGCTGTTGTGCAAAAATTCAACGAAACCAAACAATGGAACTGCACAAGCATAGAAGAACTTTACGACAAAATAGACAACCGCCATGAAGCCAACCAAATAGTAAACAGCCTCAAAATTTGCGACCCTGCTGTGGGTTCAGGGCATTTTTTGGTATCGGCGCTCAATGAAATGATAGCCGTTAAAAACGACTTAAAAATTCTGCAAGACCGCAACGGAAAACGCCTAAAAGAGTATCACGTGGAAGTGGTTAATGATGAACTGATTGTAACTGACGAAGATGGCGATTTGTTTGAATACAACCCAAACAACAAAGAGAGCCGGCGCATACAAGAAACCCTTTTTCACGAAAAGCAAACCATCATTGAAAACTGCCTTTTTGGGGTGGACATAAACCCCAATTCGGTAAAAATTTGCCGGTTGCGGTTATGGATAGAGCTGTTAAAAAATGCCTATTACACCGTAGATACAGGGCATGCCCTCTCTCTACAGGAATTGCAAACCCTCCCCAATATAGACATCAACATTAAATGCGGCAACTCATTAGTGAGCCGTTTTGCCATTGATGCCGACCTGAAACAAGCCCTCAAAAAAAGCAAGTGGACAATTGACAGCTACCGAATAGCCGTAGCCACTTACCGAAATGCGGAAAACAAAGAGCAGAAACGGGAAATGGAACGGCTGATTGCTGATATTAAATCGGAATTTAGAAGTGAAATAAACCGCAATGACCCGAAGTTGAAAAAACTCTACAACCTGAACGGAGAATTGACAAAACTAACTACACAGCAGAGTCTTTTTGAACTGAGCGAAAAAGAAAAAGCCGATTGGAACAAAAAAGTACAGCAACTAACTGATGAAGCCAAAAATTTAGAAACTGAAATTGAAGAAATCAAAAGCAACAAAATATTTGAAAACGCTTTTGAATGGCGTTTTGAGTTTCCCGAAGTGCTGAATGATGATGGCGATTTTGTGGGTTTTGATGTGGTGATTGGTAATCCGCCGTATGTTGATTATAGAGACATAGAGAAATTACAAACGGATTTTTTGCAAAACTACAGAACATTAGAACTATCACCACGTCCTAACTTATACCATTTTTTTATTGAGTTGGGATATAAAATTATGCGTAACGGTGCGCATTTTTGTTTTATAAATCCGGCTCAATTTTTGTCAATAGATGCGGGTTATGGCATAAGAAAGTTTATTGTAGAAAATACCATCATCCAATTTATTGATGACCTATCCAATATAAAAATTTTTGATGAAGCAGCAACATACACAGTTGTATGGAGTTTCAAAAAAGAGAAGAATGGGAATTACCCCGTAAGGATTAGTAAGTGCTATACCGTAGCGGATATTGGCAAAGAAACACTCACAGTTAGAAAAAACGACATAGTTGCCAATGGAAAGTATTTGATTATTGCTAATGTAAATCAAGTCATTATCAATAAAATTGAAACCAACAAAAAAAAATTAGGTGAATTGTGCCAAATGATTTGGGGAACTTCACAAAGCGGTTACGGCAACAAAAAGATTAAGCAGCGCGAATTTAACAATCTACCCGATGAAATGCAGTATTTTTTTAAACCCATAATTCAAACAAGAGACATTAAAAGATATTGCATTGATTGGAAAGAGGAGTTTATTCCTACCGATATTTTTTCAAGCAATGCTGTTTCAAGGTTTAATCTTCCCGAAAAAATTGTAATTGCCCGAATGACCTTGCAACTGCAAGCGGCATTAGATAACGCTCAGTTTTTTGTTGGAAAATCCACCGTATTATTTGATATTGACAATGCCATACAAACTTACTATGTGTTAGCAATTTTAAACGCCAAGTTGGTAAATTTTTGGTACATCAACTACTTTGAAAATACGCACTTATCTGGTGGCTATATCAGATTTGATATTCCTTACCTTAAAAAAATTCCAATTGCTATTCCTCCGCTTGAAAGTCAAGAGCAAATTGTGCGTATAGTAAAGCTAATACTCTCCCAAAAACAACAAAACCCATCTGCCGACACCGCCGATTTAGAAGCTCAAATAGACCAATTGGTTTACCAACTTTACGACCTGACCGACGAAGAAATTAAAATAATTGAAACAACATAAACCAACTTGCAACCCAGCACTTGGCGGCAGTATGCGCCTATCTTACCGCCTATACCAAAAACAGCAAGAGATAAGCGAACAAATCTTTGGCATTGCAAATCAAGTGGGGTTATTTTTTACTGCTGAATGGTGAGTTTGGTTCTAAATACTTGATTGCCATATTGAAAATTGGCTATGTACAAGCCGGGCAGAAAATCGGGTAATGATATGGGTATTAAACAGTGGCAAAGATTATTACACCATAGGCTATAATTTTACCTCCCACTTTCCGCACCCCCATTGGCGTTTTGAATAATTAACCCAATATCGGGCTACCGGCAGTTGATACCTGCATAGCGTTATGTTAAGTACCAAAAAGGAAGCCTATCAATAGTACCCGATGTTGAACGCCCTATCACA
>DDVC01000233.1:604-25641 GCA_002345145.1 Bacteroidetes bacterium UBA2322 | reverse complement strand
TTGTTTGCAAAAAATGGGGGTGAAGCCCTATGCTTACCACCTCCCACTCGCCCACATAAGGGTAGTTTTCGGCAAAAAGGAAAGCTAATTTGGGCGCTTCAAAACTGATGGTATGTTTAGCTTTAACAATGGCGGTATGCGGCAAAACGGGTGCATCGGCAAACAAACCCGATGGCATGTCTATGGCAACAACGGCTCCGGTGTGGCGGTTAATATGTTCAATCATTTGCGCTGCCATGCCCTCCACAGGTCTGTTTAACCCCGAACCAAACAACGCATCTACCACAATGGCGGTATGGGGTAATGTTGGCAGGGTTTGCCGTTCATTGGTTATTTCAGCAACCGGTACAGGCAGTTGTTTGAGCCGGTTATAGTTGAGTAAAAAATCGGGGCTAGGCGTAATGCCATCGGGTAGCAAGGCAATTACCTGCACCGCATATCCGCGTAGGTACAACAGCCGCGCAAGGCATAACCCATCGCCCCCGTTATTGCCCCAACCACAATAAACAACCACTTCGCACGGCGCTTTAAACTTGCCTGTAAACCGGTTAGTTAATGCTGCGGCGGCACGCTCCATTAAATCGGGCGAAGAAATGGGCTCGTGCTCTATTGTGTAGGCATCGGCAGCCCTTATTTGTGCTACGTTTAGGATTTTCAATTTAGTTGGTAGTACTTGGTAAATGGTATTAGGTAAATGATTTGCTGGAAGTAGGTATGCACAGCGCTAAACATTCACTTTTCGGTCTCCACTTATTTCCCCTCTTTTTGGGCTAACAGTAAGAGCATATCAGCGCCAAATTCGTAGGGTTCTGCATAATAAGAACTGTATGCCGAAAACCGGGTGAAGCCGTGTTTTTTTAAGAGCGCTATCAACTCCCGATAGCTGTATATGCGCACGCTACTTTGGTACGATTTTCGGGAGCCATCGGGCATTATAAGTGTCCAGTTGCCCACAAGTTGGGAGTTATGGTAATCTATGGTGCGTTCTTCGAGCAGCACAAAATTGCCAAACTGCCAGTATTCTTTGGGGGTAAAAACCGGTAGCAGGGTTTCTAACACATGATTTTCGAGCAGCCAAAAGCCCCCCGGCGCTAATGCCTTGCTAACTGAAGCTACAAAAGCCTCGTTATCCGAATCGGAAAAATAACCAAAACTGTTATAGGCACAAACCGACACATCAAAAAGACGGTCGGAGGTAAAAGTGCGCATATCGGCTACGGTAAAGGTGGGTTTATTTTTTCGCATTTTAGCGGCTTTAGCCTGCGCTTTTTCTATGGCAGCCGGGTTTGCATCGGCGCCGGTAGTTTGGTA
The DNA here is from genome assembly GCA_002345145.1 of Bacteroidetes bacterium UBA2322. Lineage (GTDB taxonomy): Bacteria > Bacteroidota > Bacteroidia > Chitinophagales > UBA2359 > UBA2359. The sequence continues at coordinate 24,330 of DDVC01000233.1, read as the reverse complement.
GCCCCGTTTAGCCATTTCAAGGGCAATTCTGCCTGCGCCACAAGGCAAATCGAGCAGAGAGGTCAAACCATACTCCTGCATCACTTGGTCAATAAACTCGCACTCGCGTACCGTATCTTCGGGCGTTTTAATGAGGTGCGCCATGGGCTCCCATACATCAGGAAAATAAGTATTCCACCAGTTTTGCATAATCGTAATTTTTACCCTACAAAAGTACGAACTACGGCAGTTAATACACTCATTTGCAAGGTAAATTGTACAAAAATGGGTTAAACACCACAAAACACCTTCACCAAATTGTAAACCTATGGCAAACAAGGTGGTTTTATTGGGTGGGTTGATTAACTTTGCCCTTTCACTTGTTTTTTTACCTGACCTAAAAAATACAGTATCGGTGGATATAACAGGGTGGCAGAGAACAAGCCGTCAAGAAAATACCGAACAATGTAGAAAATTTACCTATCCAACCCACCTAATTTTTACCCGATGGGATTTTTAGATTTTTTCAAGGGCAAATCCAAAAATAACCAACAAACTCCCGAAAACAAGCGCCCCCTACCAACGCCGGCTGTTAAAAATTTTTACCGCCTGAACGTGGCAAAGGTGGTAAAGGAAACAGACGATGCCATATCGGTGTACCTGCAAGTGCCAACCAATTTGCAGGGTATTTTTGCCTATAAAGCCGGTCAGTATATCACCATAAAGCAGGAGGTAAACGGTGCAAGTTATTTGCGGTCGTACTCTATTTCATTGTGCCCGCAAGAGGCGGAGGCAGCCGGCGCTTTTTTGCGCATAGGCATTAAACGAAAACCAGGCGGAGCAGTATCGGGTTATTTGGTTGATAATTTGGCGGCAGACGCTACTATGGAGGTTTTTCCGCCCCTAGGCAATTTTATCCCCGATTTAACAGAACCTTCTGCTACGTACTTTTTATTTGCCGGTGGCAGTGGCATTACACCTATGATAGCTATAGCCCAGTGCCTCTTAAAAAGCCTGCCCCATTGTAAGGTAGTGTTGTATTATGCCAACCGAACAGCTAAAGGCATCATTTATTTTGATGAAATAACCACACTTGCCGAAACTTACGGCAGCCGATTTGCCGTGTGGCATATTATAGACGAAGAACTAAATCCTTATGTAGTAAATGCTCTGGGGTTTGAGCCGCTAAAAGGGGTGTTTTATGCCCACAACTTTGTGCAAGAACTAACTGCCCGATATGCCGATGCTCTTGCAGATAGCACCCATTTTATATGCGGACCCATGCCCATGCTGCAAGAGGTAGAACATGCTTTGTACGAGCTGGGGGTTAATGCAGGCAATATAAAAATTGAGTTTTTTGAAATAGAAAAACAAACTGCCCTGCCCGCTACTGACTCCTCCCAACCGGAAAGCCAACCTCCTGCCCACCTTAAACTTAATAGGGGCGATACCTTAGCTAAGGTGCATTTACAAGGTAAAACGCACTGGGTGGTAATTCCCAAAGGCGATACAGTACTGAACGCCTGCCTAAATGCCGGACTTGATGCCCCGTTTATGTGCGAGTCTGGCGTATGTGCTACCTGCCGAGCTTCGCTTATTGAGGGCAAAGTAACTATGATGGCTAATTACAGCCTTAATGCCGCCGATATTGAAAAGGGATTTATTCTCACCTGCCAATCAATGCCCGAAACGGATAATGTAGAGGTGCTGTACTAAGCTGTTTGTAGGTACTCATCAGTTGGCACTTACCTATCGCAACCTCCCTCTCATTTAAGGACAATGCCGCAAAAAATTTAAAGGTTAGTATCTAAAACCAAAAGCCCCACAGGCATGATGCCTATGGGGCTTTGTTGTATTTACCTAATTGCGGCTAACGTCATTATCGGTGTACTTCTATATAACCCTGTTTACGCACAATTTCTTTTTGATTGGCATCGCGCAGCGTAAAGATGTAGAAATAAGTACCATCGGGCACGGGCTCTCCGTTGGTAATCCAGGTACCTCTCCACGGGTCAGCATTAGTGTAGTTAAGTTGTTTATACACCATATCGCCCCAGCGGTTAAAGATAAGTATTTCATTTTCCGAATCGGGGAAACACTCGGTAATGTTGTCTAAGTTGCTGATGAGGTAAGCATCGTTTACATTATCATCGTTGGGCGAGAAACCCGATGCAAAGATAAGGTCGCAACTAACCACATTGATAAATACCCAAGCAGTATCGCAAACCGGCGAAGTAGCGCCGGCAGGAAGTTCGCAAAGCAGATACTGCAAAGAGTCTAAACCTGTAAAACCAACATTAGGTGTGTAGGTAACAATCCAGCTATTGCCCTGTTGAGTAGCTGTAGCACTGCCGCTTGCCGGATTGGTAAATACCTGCACTGTTACCTGTCCCTGATTGGGAAAGGTATCATTAGCCAAAACAGGAATAACAACTGGCGTATTGAGCAGGGTTTCGGTAGTATCGTTAATGGCTATTACCTCAATTTGGGTGGTATCGGGGGTTACACATACAACCACTTCAGCCGTATCGGTAAGCAGGTCAAGGTCTTGAATAACGTAGGTAAAGGTGTCGCAGCCGGTAAAGCCCACATTGGGTGTGTAAATGATGCTATCGCCACTTACTAAAGCAATGCCATTGACAGGGTCGGTTAGTATGTCTAAAATACTGATAGCATTGGGGTTAGTGGGGTCATCGGGGTCGCTGTCGTTGGCTAACACCGGAATGGTAACAGGGGTATTTAGTAAAGTAGTAGCGTTGTCGTCCACTGCTATGGGCGGGTTGGGCACGCAGGTTACAGTCATAAGTACGGTAATGGTTACACAGTTGCCGCTGTCATCGCAGGCAAGCAGCTCAAAAGTATCGGGTCCGCAATAATTGGGAGCGGGGGTGTAGGTAATGCAGGTAGCGCTGCTGCCGGTAACGGTGCCGTTGGCGGGCGGGGTTTGCAACACTACTACAGTGGGTGTAATGCCGTCAAAATCAAGGTTGTAAGCGGGGTCGGTAACACAAATTTCAATAGGCGTATCTTCGGGCGTTTCTTCGGTAATAGTGTTATCGGGTGGCGGGGGCGACAGTATGGAAATGGTTACATAAGCCGTATCGCAAAGAGATGGCGTGCCGTTGTCACAAATTACATAAGAGAAATAATCGGTAGGTCCGCAGCCGTCTATGGGTGTATAAGTTACCGAAACGCCATCGGCATTAAGGGTAACTATGCCGCAGGGTTCCGAAATAAAGGTTACGGTAAAGTCATCGCCATCGGGGTCGGAGTCGTTAGCTAAAATGTTAATTACCACGGGTATATCTGAAGAGGTAAACGCCGTGTCGTCTTGTGCAAGGGGAGGGTTATTGCTGGGCACCGTAGCGCAAACGTTAATAACCACAGTAGCCGTATCACAGCAAGAGGGCGAGCCATTATCGCAGATAACGTAGGTAAAACTGTCTAAGCCGCAGAAACCCGAGTTAGGTTGGTAGCAGAGTACACTATCGGGCAAGAAGGTTACAACACCATTGGCAGGTTGTCCAAAGGTAACCAAAGCTACAATAGAACCGCCAAAGGGGTCATTGTCGTTAGCCAATACATTCACACATACTTGGGTATCTTGGGGGGTAAAGGCAACATCATTTGCGGCGCTGGGGCATTGGTTTAAGGCAGCAGGCAGTATGATGATGGTAACAAGGGTAGAGTCGCAATCGCCCAAGTCATTACATACTTGATACACAAAGTAGTCGGTAGTATCTTGTACGCCCGGGTTAGGGGTGTAGGTAGCCACGCCGGATACGGGGTTTATTACCACAGCTCCCAAATTGGGGCTGTCTAATAGGGTAATGGTGGCGGGCAGCGGATTGCCAAGGTCGTTAGCCAAAATGGGTATGGTTACCGGTATGCCGGGGGCGGTGGTGGCTATATCGGGTTGTGCCACCATAGTGCCGGGCGGAGGTGGTGGTCCGTCGGTAATGGTTATGGTTACATAAGCCGTATCGCAAAGCGAGGGCGAGCCGTTGTCGCAAATAATGTAGGAGAGGAAGTCTGTACCAATCGCGCCTGGGTTAGGTGTATAGGTAATGTTTCCGCTTCCGGCATCGGTTACCGTTCCCATCATAGGCGTAGAGAGGAAGGTAATAGTTATGAGGTCGCCGTCGGGGTCAGAGTCGTTGGCTAAAATGTTTACCGTAATTGGAGTATCTACCGGTGTAGTGTAGGCATCATCAGCCGCTAAGGGGGGGTTATTACTGGGCTGTGCAGAGCCAACGTTAATAACCACCACACCTGTATCGCAAAGTGCCGGGGTAAAGTTGTCGCAAATAATATAGGTAAGACTATCTAACCCGATGTAGTCTTGTGGTGGGGTAAAACAAAGCTGCTCTCCCACTTGAGTAACAGAGCCGCCGTTTACGGATACGGCATCAAAACCCGATATAAGAATAGCAGTGCCACCCAGCGGGTCAAAGTCATTGTTAAGTACAGGTATGCACACCTGCTCATTAATGGGTGTGGTAGCCACATCATTTACTGCCACCGGCGGCAGGTTTTCTTCGGTATCGGGCTGCACAATAACCGTTACTAAGGTAGTATCGCAGTTGGTGGGGCTGTTGCAGATAACGTATTCAAAGTAATCGGTGCCAATAAAGCCGGGCGTGGGCGTATAAGTAACCGTACCCAAAATGGCATCGTTTATACTGACCAAGCCGTTCATTGGCGGCGTGCTGATGCCCACAATAAAGATGCCAGCTCCGGTATCGTTGGTTAAGATGTTAACGGTAATGGGCACGTTTACTATGGTATAGTAAATATCGGGGTTGGCTTGCACTGCTTCGGGCTGAATGGTAATAACCACATAAGCCGTATCGCAAAGCGAGGGCGAGCCATTGTCGCAAATAATGTAGGTAAAGTAATCGGTACCAATAAAACCGGGGTTGGGCGTGTAAACAATGGTATTATCGGGGTTAATTTCGGCGCTGCCGTTTAGTGGGTCAGTAATAGCTACTACTGCCAGCGGGTCGCCATCGGGGTCGGTATCGTTAATTAGCACATCAATGGTAACCGGCGTTTCAACGGTGGTGGCAACTGTATCAGACAGAGCCAGCGGCGGCAGGTTAAGACAAGGCGTGTTACCCACCTGCACGGCAACAAAAGCGGTATCGCAAAGGGCGGGGTTGCCATTGTCGCACACTACATAACCAAAGGTGATGCAACCCTCAAAACCGGGTGCCGGGGTAAAGGTAATGGCAGTACTATCCTCGTTAATCTGGGGAGTGCCTACGGTATCGGGGTTGGGCAGGTCAAAAATATCGGTAATAATGAGCGGGTCGCCATTGGGGTCGCTATCGTTGTCTAAAACCGGAATGGTAACAGGTGTGTTAATAGGTGTGGAGGCATAATCGTTAAACGCAATAGGTGGCAGGTTGCCCACACCGGATGGAATGACAATAATAGCCACCAATGTGGTTTGGCAAGCGCCGGCACAATCGCAGGCGGTGTAAGTAAAGTAATCCTGACCTACATAACCGGCTGTGGGAATATATACTAAAGCATTGCCGCTGCTTACCAGGGTACCATTTGCGGGTTGTGTAAAACTGTCAAGGTAAAGCTGAGCACCAAAATCGTTTTCCAACACAAACATCAGCAGAGATGTATTCTGTTGCACAAAGTAAATATCGGGTTGCAGGTTAATACCTGCATCTACATACACAGTAACAGTTGCCGTATCGCACTGTCCGGTGGGGTCGCAAATTTGGTAGGTAAAGCCATCTACACCTTGGAAACCTATATTGGGTATGTAGGCAACAGATGACCCGGTAAGGCTTACAAAAGCCTCTCCGTTTTGGGGTTGGGTAAGCAGAGTAATGAGCAAAATGCCGCCATCGGAGTCTAAATCGTTGCTCAGTACAAAAATTTCTACCGGCTCGTTAATGCTCACGCAAACCTCATCGTCCACAGCAATAGGTGGCACACCCATAGGACCTACATAAATGGTAACCCAAGCAGTATCGCAAAGCGAAGGCGTGCCATTGTCGCAAATGATGTAAGTAAAATAATCAATCCCGATGAAACCGGTATTGGGCGTGTAGGTAGTTGTATTATCGGGGTTAATTACCACCGTACCATTGGCAGGGTCAGAGCCTATGCTCACCGTGAGCTGGTCGCCATCGGGGTCGGAGTCGTTAGCCAAAACAGGAATGGTAACCGGCATATCGGTATCGGTAAAAGCTTCGTCTGCAACGGCAAGGGGCGGGTTGTTGGGCATATCGGGTAATCCTACGGCAACGCCAACGGTGGCGGTATCGCACAGTGCGGGCGTACCATTGTCGCAAATAACGTAGGTAAATGTATCAAAGCCGGTAAAGTCTGTATTGGGCGTATAAAGTACCTGATTACCCACTATGAGCGCTGTACCGTTGGCGGGGTTACTAACAAACGTAACGGTAAGCGGCTGTCCTTCGGGGTCAGAGTCGTTTGCTAATACCGGGATAAGCGCCGGCGTTTCAAATGGCGTACTCACCATATCATTGTTGGCAGTGGGCGGCAGGTTGGCGGCATCGGGCGGCAATACCGTAACCGATACAATGGTGGTGCCACACACATTGGTAAGGCTGTTGCAGGCAGTATAGAAGAAATAATCTACACCCGAAAAACCGGCATCCGGCGTGTAAATCAACTGAGTGCCATCGGGCGAGTAGGTTACTGTGCCGTTGTCGGGCTGGGTAAATTGGGTAATAGTAAGGTTAGCGCCAAAATCGTTAGCCAGTACATTTATCTGAATGGGTGTTTCAAAAGGCGTTTGCACCACATCGGGTTGTATATCTACCGGCGGCGGACCACCACCGGTTACGGTTATGGTAACGGTGGTTTCATCGCAGGCAGTGGGGCTGCACAAGTCGCAAACGGTGTAGGTAAAGGTAACAGTGCCGGTAAAACCTGCCTGCGGTGTATAAATCACCTGATTAGTGGCATTAACTGAAGCCGAGCCGCTCGTGGGCTGTGTTAGAACCGTAACAATAATATCATCGCTGCATATCCCTATGTCATTTGCCAGTACATTAACCGTTATGGGTTGGGTATTGGGCGTAGTAGCAGCATCGGGAAAAGCAATGGGAGCGGCGCAGGTTACAAAGGAATACACCACCGTAGTATCGCAAACGCCGGCATTATTGCACCCTATGATAATGAGCGAGTCCTGCCCGATATAACCCGGCAGCGGGGTGTATTGAATACAACCATTGTCTAAGAGGTTTACGCCACAGTTAAAGGTAGCCGTTACGCTGGTAATGGTAATACCCGATGCGGGGTCTAAATCGCAAAATTCGGGGCAGATAATGGTAGGAATCATGGGTTCGGCACATACAAACGCCGGCGGACCCGATGGGCAATCATCAGTAATTTCAATGGTTACGGTAGCCACATCGCAAAGCCCCTGGTTGTCGCAAATTTGGTAGGTAAACGAGTCAAAACCGGTATAACCGGTGTTGGGGGTGTAAATAAAGCCCGTACCCGATGCGTTGGGGGTAATGGTGCCGTGCGAGGGCGGTGTGGTGGCGGTAATGCTAATAGGGTTGCCATCGGGGTCAAAGTCGTTGGCAAGTACTATAATAGTAACGGGTGTATTTTGGGGTGTAGTGGCAGCATCATCAACAGCCACCGGCGGGTTATTAGTGGGGTTGGTGCAATCTTCCTGCACGGTTACGTTTACAATAACGGTTTCGCACTGTCCGGTATCATCGCAGCCGGTAATGGTGAGCACTTCTGGACCAAAGAAACCGGGCAGCGGAATGTATTGAATACAGCCCGGGGTGGGCAGGATATTTAATCCACAGTTAAAAGTAGCCGTAACATCGGTAACTTGTGCAGAGGCATTAAGGTTGCAAAACTGCACACAAATTTGCAGCGGGGTCATGGGTTGTGTGCAGAGGTTATTGGGGTTGGTACAGGGTTCAGCCGCTTGTACTACTACGGTAACTACTGCCGCATCGCAAAGCCCTTGGGGGTCGCAAATGGTATAGTTAAAGGTGGCAGTACCGGTAAAACCGGTAGTTGGGGTAAAGATAAGACTGTTGCCCAATTGGGTAACGGTGCCGCCGGTAAGGGGCTGGGTAAAGGCGGTAAGGTTAATGGGGTCGCCGTTGGGGTCAGAGTCGTTGGCAAGAACAGTTATGGTAACGGGCGTGTTAAAGGGTGTAGTAACCGCATCATCAATAGCTACGGGTGGCAAGTTGATAGCCGTGCCACAATCTGCCTGCACAGTTACATTTACAATAACAGTTTCACACTGTCCGGTATTATCGCAGCCGGTAATGGTAAGTACTTCGGGACCCAAAAAGCCGGGCAGCGGTAAGTATTCTATGCAACCCTGCTGGGTAAGAATGTTTAACCCGCAGTTAAACGTAGCTGTTACATCAGTAACCTGTGCGGAGGCATTGAGGCTGCAAAACTGCACACAAATTTGGAGGGGGGTCATGGGTTGGGTGCAGAGGTTGTCTGGGTTGGTACAGGGTTCAGCCGCTTGCACTACTACCGTTACTGCTGCCACATCGCAAAGCCCTTGGGGGTCGCAAATGGTGTAATTAAAGGTAGCAGAGCCGCTAAAACCGGCAGTTGGGGTAAAGATAAGGCTGTTGCCCGATTGTGTAACGGTTCCGCCGGCAAGGGGCTGGGTAAAAGCGGTAATGCTGATGGGGTCTCCGTTGGGGTCAGAGTCATTGACAAGAACGGGAATGGTTATCGGGGTATTGAAGGGGGTGGTAACGGCATCGTCCACGGCTACCGGTGGCAGGTTGGTAGCAGTGCCGCAGCTTGCTGCTACGTTTACATGCACCACAATAGTTTGGCAAGCGCCGGTATTGTCGCAGCCGATAACCTCAATGGGGTCAATGCCTGTGTACCCCGGCAAGGGAATGTACTGCACACAGTTGTTAGCCAGCAGTGTAATGCCACAGTCGTAAGTGGGGTGAACTTGTGTAATAGAAGCTGTGTTGTTGAGGTCGCAAAATTCTACACAAAACTCAATAGGCGTAACCAAGGTAGTACAAAGGTTATCGGGGTTTTCGCAGGGTTCGGGTTCGTTACAATTGGGGCTAACGGATATGGGTATCAGTATGGTTTCGCATTGACCTAAGCCGTTGCAGCCGGTAACTTCAACCACATCGTTGCCCAAAAAGCCGGGCAAAGGCAGGTATTGGATACAGTTATTGGGCAAAATGGTAATGCCACAATCAAAAGTAGTGTGTACTTCCTGAATGGTAACTACACCGGTAAGGTTGCAAAAATCTACACAGAAACTAACCGGTGTAACAGGTGCGGTACAAAGGTTGGTGGGGTTATTACAAGGCTCAGAACTACAGTTAGCGCTTATCTGAACAGTTACATAAACCACTTCGCAGGCACCTGTATTGTCGCAGGCAGTAATAAGGAGTTGGTTGTTGCCGGTTTGTCCGGGCAGCGGGGTAAATTGCACACAGTTGTTAGATTGTATGGTTAAACCGCAGTTAAAAGCGCTGGCAACATCGGTAATGGCAGCCGAAGCATTGAGGTTACAAAACTGCACACATACGTTTACCGGGGTTTGGGGTGTGGTGCAAATAATACCGGTGTTTGCCGGATTGTTGCAAACAGTAGTATTGGTACCCAATGTTACGTTAATGCTAACGGTGGTTTGGTTACAGCCTATGGCATCGCAAGCGTTGTAGGTAAACGAATCGGGTCCGGTATAACCAAAATCGGGGTGGTAGCACAACTCGCCGGTGGTGGGGTTCGCCACTACCGACCCGTGCTGGGGCTGGGAAAATGTACCCATTGAAATAACGCTGCCATCAACATCATAGTCATTGGCAAGTACATTGAGGCAGGTTAGGATGCTTTGGGTTACGGTAAAGGCATCGGCTACGGCTACGGGCGCTTGTCCGCAAGTGCCTACGGTAAGTTGTATAGAAAGGGTTTCGCAGGTATTAGGATTAGAGCAGGCAACCACATAAATGGTAGCCAATCCGCTAAAACCTGATGCGGGCACAAAACTCATACACGTACCGCTGTTGGTAGGCGTACCGGTTCCGCTGTTACCTCCGTTAATGAGGATAATTTGGTAATTACTTCCCAAATCACAAAACTCCGGACAAACATTGTAGGTAGCTCCTGCACTGCTACAGGCAAAAATGGTGTTTTCGCATTCTTCGCCTCCGCAGCCTGTAGCGGCTTGGAGTATGGCGGTGGCGGTGGCAGTGCAGCCTTGTGCGTCCACAATATTAAAACTGTAAGCGCCGGCAGCAAACCCTTGTACGCAATTTTGGTTGCCATTAAAACCGCTGCCGTAAACTTGCCCACTTGTGCCGGTTATTTGGTAGGGCGGTGTGCCGCCCGATATGTTGAAACAAACAACTCCGTCATTGTTGGCACAACTTGGGTTGGTGGTTTGTACTGATGTTGTAATGCCCGATGTGCTGCCACCCACCGTAAAACTGTGCTGCTTGGTACAGCCTTGTGCATCGGTAACGGTAAAGGTGTAACTACCGGCGGCAAAACCATTAAAACATTGCTGTTGGTTTTGGGCATAAGAGCCGTTGATAAGGGTTAAACCCGATACGATGTAAGGCGCTGTTCCACCGGTAAAACTTACGCATACACTACCCAATCCGGCACAACCCGCCGGCGTAGAGCTTAGGTTTACGTTGATATTGTTATTGGTTTGGTTAATGGTAAACGACTTAGAGCCGGTGCAGCCATTGGCATCGGTAAGTGTAACGGTGTAAGAGCCGCCGGTAAGGTTAAAACATTGTTGCTGGTTGTTGGCAAAACTGCCGCTAATGCCTGCCACACCCGATGGCGTGTAGGGGGCAGCGCCGCCCGATACAATAATACAAACTGAGCCCGATGTTTGGCAGGTGCCCGAAGTGGTGTTGGCAGTGATATTTAGGGTAGCTGAGCCGCCGGTAATGGTAAAAGAGCCTGCTTTGCTACAACCGCTTGCATCAGTTACAGTGTAGTTGTATGCGCCAGGCGCTAATCCGCCAAAGCAACGTTGTTGTGCTTGTGAAAAACTGCCTGTTATGGCGCTTACGCCCGAAACGGTGTATGGTGCATTGCCGCCGGTAAAGGTAAGGCAAACGCCTCCGCTTGCGGTGCAGGTAGCCGGCGTGGTTTGAGTAGCAATGTTGATATTATTATTATTCTGCCCAATGGCTACACTCTCAGTTGCGGTGCAGCCGGTAGTGAGGTCGGTAATGGTTAGGATATATAAACCCGGCGCAACGTTGTTAACACATTGCTGCTGGTTATTGGCAAACGTGCCAAAGGGCGCTCCCGATGAAACCACCGAGTAAGGACCCGTGCCGCCCGATATGGTGAGGCAGAAACTTCCATTGTTTGCGCCGCAACCCGCATTTTGAGCAGTAGCCAAAACATTAATGGCAGCGGGCTGTGCTACGGTAGCGCTATGTGCGGCTGTGCAGCCATTGGCATCGGTAACGGTAAAGTTGTATGAACCGGCACCCAAATTGGAAATGCAGGTTTGCGCTGCTTCTTGCTCTATTACCGTACCGTTTGCTAAGGTATAGGGCGGCGTACCGCCGGTTACAATAAGGCAAACCTGCCCCGTAGCAGCGCCACAGTTGGTGGGTAGTATATTGCTCTGCATTAATAGATTAGCATTGGCACAATCTATGGTTTCGCAGTTGGCAAGTTGTATAATAGATTGGTTGGGGGCATTTTTAGCGCAACCATTAGCATCGGTAACGGTTATGTTATAGGTGCCGGGCGCTAAATTGGGAATACAGTGCGAACCTACAGCATAAGGTCCGTAGGAAGAGCCGTTCATAGAAACGGTATAAGGCGCTGTGCCACCACTGCCTATGGTAAGGCAAATTTGCCCGCTGCTAACGTTTTCACAATCATTTACATTGGTAGCGCTTGCCTGCAAGCCAAAAGCCGGGGCATCGGCAGTTACCTGTACTACCTGCACAATAGACGTACAGCCGCAGCCGGTATCGTTAATGGTGGCTTGGTAAACCCCGGCAGGCACTGCCAAGGGGTTGGCAACAGGCGTACCCGATACCGCATTAACCCACTGCACCGTATAATTTCCCGACCCGCCGCTAACAACTGCTTCCAACCTACCATCGGCAAGCCCGCAAGTGGAATTTTCACCGGAGGTTTGAGCGGCAAAATCATTGCAACAGCCACAGGCAGCGCCGGTGAGTACGGTTATGGCTACTGTATCGCGCACAATAGGGCAAGAGGGTTGTGTAACCGACCAAACCAATTTGTTTACCCCCACCAATAATCCGCTCACCGTAGTTGTAGCGCTGTTGGGGTTGGCAAACGAACCTGCGCCCGCTCCGGTAGCTACCGACCACGTACCCGACCCGCCTGCCGGTGCCGGCGTAGCTGCCAGCGTGGTGGTGGTGGCACACAAAGATTGGTCGGGTCCGGCATTGGCGGCACATGCTGCACAAGCCACCGCCGCATTAAACGTATCGGAAATAGTGGCAGAACAACCCTGCGAATCGGTAAACGTAACGCTCCAAGTAGCGCCATTGGCTACCGTTAGCGTAATGGTGGTATTATTGTTTACCGTACTCGGACCACTGTAAGTAGCGCCGGTAACGGTTACGGTAAACTGTTGCCCTGACTGATACAGGGGCATACCACCTGCGGCAGCCACACCTACCTGAGCCGTTGTGCCGCCACTATTACATACGTAAGCCGATTTATTGGCTAATACCTGTTGCAGCAGCACAAACTGGGCAGTTGGGGCGCTTAGAGCCGTACAATTGGGGTTAATGGTGCCCAATGGTGTTCCCTCGCCTATAAAAGAATACAAATACAAAGGTTGCCCAAGAGCAGTGTTTTGATTGTTGGTAAAGGTAACCGAAGTGCCCTGAAAAAGGTGGGTAATAGCCGCACCGGAAAGAGAGGTTAAATTGCCCGTTGGTGATACTGCCAATCCTACATAAGAACCGGCATTGCCCAACGTAAAACCACTGGCGCTAAACGTAATTGGATCGCCCCAGCATACAAAATTTTTAGAGCGGGCAGGTGTTCCTGCATTGGCATTACAAGGGGGCGGTGCGCCACAATCGGCACTGTTAAAGGTATTGCTTATAACCTTTGAGCAACCCTTGCTGTCGGTAAAAGTTACCGTCCAAGCGCCGTTTGAAACGGTAATGTTGATACTTTGCCCGTTGTTAATTTGTGAAGGTCCTGAATAAGTAGCCGACCCGCTCACCGAAACGGTAAATTTTTCGGTAGCCGAATTGTAAGCAGGCGCACCCCCGGCGGGGGCCATAGCTATGGTAGCCGTGCCGTTGGTATTGCAGTTGTAGGTAAACTGGTTATTGGTATTGATGAGTATGGGTTGCAACAATACAAATGAGGCAGACGGGCTGCTGAGGTCAAAACAACTTGGGTTAAAGGAGTATGGATTTCCCTCACCTATAAATGAATAAGCATACAAGGTTTGGTTGGTTTCGGCTAAATCATTGTTGGTATGGTTAGCCGTGGGTCCGGTGTATAATCCATACAACACATCGCTGAGTAAATCATTCAAAGTATTATCGGGCGAAACAGCCAACCCTACATAACCCGTAGTTGGGTTGCCTAATGTATATCCCGATGCGGTGAGCTGTATGGTTTCGTCCCAGCAAACAAATTGTTTGTTTACCGATACATTGCCGGCATCGGCATTACACAGGGTACACACTGCCGTCTCTACAAACGTGCCGGTTGCTACGCCTTGGCAGCCGTCGCTATCGGTAAAAGTAACCGTCCAGGGCACATTGTTGGTAACGGTTACGGTTATTATCTGGTTGTTGTTTATTTGGCTGGGTCCGGTATAAACAGCATTTTGGGTGGTAACGGTAAACTTTTGAGCGGGGTTGTTATAGGCGGGTAAACCACCTGCTGCGGCTATATTCAAAACTGCACTGCCGCCACCCAAACAAGTATAATTGCTGGCGCTGGTTTGTATGGTTTGCAACACCACAAACGGACCCGCCGCCGGACTAACGGCAAAACAAGAAGGGTCTATTTGTAAACTACTGCCACTGCCTAACCCTACAAAAGAATATACATACAAGGGTGTATTGGTGGGCATACCAGTGCCTGAAGGCGGGCCATTGAAAGCGCTGGCGCTTGATGAATTAGACACCAAGTATTTGGTAGCTGCCAAAAATGAAGACGGGCTGCTTACTGATGCGTTGTCTGTAACTATCAGCCCGATGTAGTAACCTGCATTAACCGAAAAACCCGTTGCCGAAAAGTTGACGGTTTCGCCCGCACATACAAACGGATTGCTGAACGAAGCGGTACCCGGACTGCCCGAACTGCCGCCGGGCAAACTATTAAGCGTGCCCCATGTGCCGGGATTGTGCTGTGGGTTGTTATTGCTCATATTAATGAGAGTAAACTGCGGGCTAAAATACAAATTGGGGTTGCCCGATGAATTTAACACTGTAAAACAAACCGTACCCATGGTTACCCAAGTACTGCTATTTACCACCGGACACTCAAAACCGGCGGTAAAGGCATTGAGCAGCGTGGTAAAATTTGCCTCACCTTCGCTACCTGCCTCCGAAAAGTTAAACGCTGTGCTTAAATAAGGGTTGTAATTAACCACTCCAGCAATGCTGCACTGCGTACTGGAATTAAAATTTAACGAAGTATAGGTGGGACTGCCAATTACCGATTTGTTGTAATTGAACCAAATAGTATGCGACCCCAGCGCAAAATTAGGCGCTCCCGATGCCGCTTTAATTTGAATATCCACGCAAAAACTGTTACTGCCACAACCGCCCTGCCCATTGCTAAACCGCAAATCGTAGGTAGAAGGATTGGTAACCTGAGCAATGCCTGCCAAAGTATGTAGAAACATTAAAGCAGCCGCTAAAACAGCCATGGTAAATCGTATGTGCATAGCAATATCTTTTTAAAAATAGGTTGGCGCAACTGCACCTTATTGTACTATGCAACTGTTAGCAATAATTATTCCATTTTTTTGCGGCAGCAACCAAATTAACCCTGCAATAACCTTTTAAGCCATTGAAAACACCTTTTTTGTGGCAAAAGAATAAAAAAAACCGTTTAAAATTGTTGCTTTTGAGGCAAGTGCTTACCTTTATGTTTTGTTATCAAAATTTTTCTCTGCACCATGAAAAAATTTTACCTCCTCTGTTTTATGCTTGTATTTTTTGCGGCAGCACATACCACTTATGCACAAGTGAGCATTACCGGCAGCGATTTGCCGGCGGTGGGTGTTTCTAAATATCTGGCAACCAGCAATACCCCTGATATTGACTTAGGTACCGCCTCAGCTACCGCCCAAGTTTGGAACTTTAC
This sequence comes from Bacteroidetes bacterium UBA2322, assembly GCA_002345145.1. Classification (GTDB taxonomy): domain Bacteria; phylum Bacteroidota; class Bacteroidia; order Chitinophagales; family UBA2359; genus UBA2359. Next base: position 9,027 of record DDVC01000233.1, on the reverse strand, counting down.
CAGCCTCACACCCGGTAATTTTGAAGCCGTACAATTCATAACCCCTACCGATTTGCCCGCCGCAGCCGATTTTCCGCAAGCCACCATTGCCCGGGTTGGCAACATCAATTCTGTATTGGGTGTTTCGCTAGGCAATATCCTGCCCGTGGGCGGCATTCCAGATGCTACTGCCTACTATACCAAAAACACACAAGGCAAAGTTTTTATAGATGGCTTTACTGTAAACATCACTATTCCGGGTATTATTGACCTGGGCGCTACCAACGTAAATGCCAGCCCTAACGATTTATACCTCAGCCCGGCTAATTATGGCGAAGCCATATCGGGCAATGGCGGCTACATCATTCCCATAGATTTTAACGGAACTCAAATAGGGCTGCGTCTAAACGTTGAAAAATCTATAAACGCCGATGCTTTTGGCACCCTACAACTGCCCGATTTTACGCTGGAGGTACTGCGCTATAACGAAACCAATACCGTAGGGCTTGAACTAGGTTTAATTGTATTTGGCAACTTTGTGCCCATTGACCCCGCCCTTATTGAAGGTTTGCTGGGTATAGAACTGCCTTTTGACCCCTCTATTTTAGATACCACCATTGTTACCAACAGTATGCGCTTTATCTCTAAAAACCAAGGCTACCCGGCTGCATCAATTACATTAATTACCGACCCACTCTCAGGAAATGTTTCCCCGGCAAGTATTGAGTATCTGGCACAGCCCGGTCCGCTATTGGCCGAGTTTAATTTTAACGCTAACTGCCTTACCGTTGCCTTTACCAATGCCAGCGCAAACGCCTTTAGCTACGAGTGGAACTTTGGCGTACCCGGCGAGAGTAGCGCACTTGAAAATCCTATTTTTACCTTCCCTGCACCAGGCACCTACACAGTTACCCTCACCACACTGGGCGTAGGAGGCACCACCGCCACCGTAACCAAAGAAGTAACAGTAGATTACTGCACAGGTATTGAACCCGGCACAGCAACAAACAGCCCGCGCCTGTATCCCAACCCTACCGCTACCGGTCAGGTAGTAATACAACTGCCCAACACACTGCCCAACAGCAGCCTATACCTGTATAATACACTGGGGCAAGAGGTTGCCGCATGGCACAACCTTAGCGGCACTACCACGCTAACCGTAAACCAACTGCCCAAGGGGTTGTATTTTTACACCCTTGTTAATGCCGGTAGCAACATCAACAACAAAGGTAAACTCATCATAGAATAACCTAAAACCCTTATCGGGTATTTCCATTTACCTTGCCCAATGTTATCCCCTTTTAAACAGGGTTTAATATTGGGCAAAATTATTGATTGTTTATCTGATTGTAGGCTGTAATAATGTACACCTCTTGCTTACCAACATAGCGGTTTGCCATTTTCGCACCCATACACATCGTGAACTTTCATAGTTGTTGGGGTGTTCTCTGTTTTGCTGCCCAAATTACAACATCGGGCTAGCACAATTACACCATTCAACCCCTACTTTAACCATTTTTTAATCACTTACAGCTTTGCTGCTGACCTTATTTATCATGAACAAGAAACTTTTTTTTGCTTTAAGCCTCAGTTTGATATGGTTTTGTTTTTCGCAAACTGCAATGGCACAAAACCAAACGTATCAATACACCATAGACCTTACCAAAGTAACTGCCGACCAGCTTACAGTAACACTTACGCCGCCCGATATTACCGCCGCTACTGCTACTTTCAGAATGCCCAAAATTATTCCGGGTACTTATGCCATTTCAGATTTTGGCAGGTTTGTGGTTGAGTTTAAAGCCTTTGATAAAAAAGGTAAACCCCTTAAAGTAAAACAAACAGATACCAACGGCTGGCAAATAACCAATGCCAACAAATTGGGCAAAATTACCTACAAAGTAAACGATACCTTTGATGCCGATTTGGGTAAAACGCCCATTTACCCCATGTCGGGCACTAATATAGAAACCAACGAAAATTTTGTACTCAATACCCACGGTTTCTTTGGCTATTTTGAAGGAATGGAAAAACAACCCTACCGGCTGGAAGTAACCAAACCCACTAATTTCTACGGATCAACAGGGTTAATACCACAATATACCTCGCCCAACAAAGATGTGTTTGTTACCGATGACTATAATCTGCTGGTGGACTCTCCTATTATGTATAACCAGCCCGATACTACTTCTATCAACATTGCCGGTACCAATGTGCTTATTTCTGTTTACTCGCCAAACAAAAAAGTAACTTCATCTTATTTGGCTACCAATATAGCCACCATGCTGCATGCCATTAAAGACTATTTAGGCGGCGGTAAATTGCCGGTAAACAAATACGCCTTCCTATTCTATTTTGTGCCGCCGGCAAAATCCTCGCCCATGCAAGGCGCCTTAGAACACTCCTACTCCTCTTTTTATTACCTACCAGAATACCCGCAAGAAATGCTCCTGCCCTTTGTTATAGATGTGGCAGCACATGAATTTTTTCACATAGTAACACCACTCAACCTGCACTCCGAAGAAATTCACTACTTCAATTTTACCCAGCCCAAAATGTCGCAGCACCTCTGGCTGTACGAAGGCAGCACAGAATACGCCGCCTCTCACGTTCAAATACAATACAACCTCATCAATACCGATGCCTATTTTGACAAACTGCGCTCTAAAATCATTAACACTACCCGATATTTTAACGACACCCTGCCCTTTACCACCATGAGCATAGGCAGCTTAGATAAATATGCCGACCAGTACCAGAATGTTTACGAAAAGGGCGCACTCATTAGCCTTTGCCTTGATATTCAACTGCTTGCTGCCACAAATGGTAAATATAACCTGCGCAAACTCATTGCAGAACTTACCAATAAATACGGAAAAGACCGCCCCTTTATTGACGACCAATTGTTTACCGATATTACCAATCTTACCAACGCCCAAATTGGCGAGTTTTTGACCCGATATGTAGCCGGCCCCGAACCACTGCCCTTAGCGGAAGTATTTAACATGGTGGGTATAGAATACGTGCCCGAAGAAACCTTTTCCGATTTCTCTATCTTAGGCAATGCTGATGTGGCTTTTAACCCCGAAACCTTTACCCTATACATAAAAGAAACTGACCCTACTAATGCTTTCAGCAAACAAATGGGTTACCAACCCGGAGACGAACTCCTCAGCATTAACAGTAAACCCATAGACCTTTCTAATATGCAAGATTACTTTATGGCTGTTACTGCCAACATGAAAGATGGCGATACCATGCGCGTAACCGTTAACCGAAACGGACAAGCCATAGAGCTGAAAGCCCTTGCTACCCGTATGGATAAAAAACGCTATCACCAAATAAGACTAAACCCAAAAGCCACCGCCCGCCAAATTGCCCTTAGAAATGAGTGGCTCCAAGCTCCCGAACTCCGACAATACCCCCTGCCGCCCGAAAAAACGGCTACCATAGAAAATACCGTAGCGGCTTTGTACGAAGCTATATCGGGCACCGCACAAACCCGAAACCTGCCCATGCTGCAAGCCCTTTGCAAACCCAATGCCCAGTTTATATCGGTTGCCGAGAGCGCTTCGGGCGAGCATATCTACCGAAATTTCTCGCTCAATGAGTTTATTGATATTGCCTCCCAATCATCAGATACCAATTTTTATGAAACCGAAACCGGTAAAACCATAGAACGCTTTGGTAATATAGCCCACGTATTGAGCGCCTACGAAACCCGAAACGAACCTAATGGCAAAGCAGTAGCATCGGGTGTAAACAGTATTCAATTAGTATTCAACAACAACCGTTGGTGGGTAGTAAGTGTGGTTTGGGATACTGCCTCCCCCACAAATCCCGTTCCGGCTAAGCTGAAAGGCAAGTAGGCGCGCCTTATAGCAGAACAAATTTTACATAACGCATGCCAATCCCTTTACCACTTTGGCAAGAAATTGGCAACTATTTTCCTTTGCACAGCAGCACATTTACAAATGCCCAAATGACGCTGCCACTACTATTGCCAATAACTGGCAACATAAGTATAATAACTGCTTTTTGCACTTTGCTAAGGGTATGCGCTTAGTTGTTACCAATGTTTCTCTATCTTTGGGGCTTTAATGCGTAGCCCGGCACATGCCATGCGCATTTGGTTATATATGCAACCATAAACCCTTTTTATGCCTCTGTTTGCAGCACACACCAAGTTAAACCCCTGCATCTGCCCTCAAAAGATGAAAAACATAGTTTGGTTCTTTTTAACCGTTTTGCTCCTTTGCACCGCCTTAAACGCTAATGCACAGGTGCGCACCCTTAATTTGTATGAACAAAACCGAAATAAACCCAACCAATACTACAACCGATACGACCTGGAACGGTTTATTCAGCAACAAGATGAGGAAACCCGCAAAAGAGCGCAAGCCCAAGATACCTCGCTCATAAACCGCATTATGGTTACGCCCGAAGAGCTGCGAAAATTGGGCATACCCGAAGAAACCATTAAAGAACTAACAGAACTTAGCGCCGCACAAGACACACTTAAAATGATTACAGACGGCGTAAAACGCAAAGAGTTAGAAAAAAAACTCAAAAGCAAAAAAGATAGCCTTAACATAGAAGACGTAATCAAAATTATAGAGCTCCAAAAGCGCGATTTGGTAGAAAAAGCCCTTCAACTACCCGAACCTGTTGTGTATGGACAGGAATTTTTTAGGCGAAACCTGCTGGAAGTAGTATTTAAAAACGAACTCAATGAACGTCCGCCCGATAATTACCCACTTGGCATAGGCGACGAAGTAACCGTTTCGATGTGGGGTGTTACCGATTTTAACAAAAAATTTATCATAGATACTCTTGGTAATATAGACCCGCCCTTAGTAGGACGCATTTACCTAAAAGGCGCTACCGTAGCCAATGCCAAAGAAATAGTGAAGAAAAAATTTGTGAAGGCTTATGAGTTTGACCCCAATAAGGTGGAAGTAAACATTACCTTCCTGCGCAAAATAAGCGTAAATTTTGTGGGCGAACTCCTGCACCCGGGCACCTATCGGTTTCCCTCTCACACATCGGTTTTTAATGCCTTAGTTGCCATTAACGGACCCAACCAAATAGGGTCGCTAAGAGAAATTTACATTCGCCGAAACGGTCAAACTATTAAAAAATTAGACATATACGAGTACCTTACCAACCCAAACAGCAAACAGGAATTCTTCCTTGAACACAATGATTATGTTATTGTGCCGCCTATGGGCAACGTGGTAAATATATCGGGGCAAGTGCGCCGCCCATTTAACTACGAGCTTCAACCCAACGAGGGATTGCTTAAACTGATAGAATACGCCGGCGGGCTGGGCTCCGATGCCTTTACTAAAAACATAAACATTAAACGCTACAAAAGCAACAAAGAAATTTTAATAGACCTTGATTTAGACAGCCTCAGGCAATTTAAAACCGATTTTTCGCTCATAAACGGCGACAGTATTTTTATTTACAAACTTCCAAGAGGGCTGCGCAATTATGTGGAGGTGGTGGGAGCAGTAAAAGTACCCGGTAAATACGAAGTGCAACCGGGCAATAAAGTATCGGATATATTGCTCAAAACAGAGGGCGTACTTGACGAAGCCGACCTTAGCCGCGCTTATGTAATAAGGCTGAAAGAAGACCAATCAAAACTGATATTGCCTTTCCGGTTGGGTGAAGTGCTGGACGACCCTAAATCGGCCGAAAACCTTAGCGTGCAAGACCTCGATACCATTCAGGTTGTTTCAAGAAGAGCATTCCGGCAAGATTTTTCGGTCAAAATTTTTGGCGCTGTGCGCCAGCCCGGCGAGTATGAGTATGCCGAAGGGCTAACCCTTAAAGACCTGCTTTACCTTGCCGGAGGTATGCAAGCCGAAGCCTCTACCGAAAGGCTCGAAGTATCAAGGCTGATAAGTTATACCGACCGCGATTTGAAAAAAACCGCTACCGACCGCATTGTGGTAAAAAGAGTGCAGGTAAACCCCGACCTTACCATTGATACCGTTGCCGCTAATTTTCCGCTCAAACCCTACGACCACGTGTTTATACGCATTTCGCCCGATTTTGAGCCCCCCTCTATCATAAAAATCTATGGCGAAATTACCTACCCCGGCGAATATACCCTGCTTAGCAAAGAAGAACGCCTAACCAGTCTCTTAGAACGAAGCGGCGGTATTACCCCTTACGCTTTTAGCGAAGGCGCTAAACTGTTTAGAGCCCAAGACAGCACCGGTTATGTACTTTTAGACATCACCAAAGCAAAACAAAAACCAAATAAATCAAAATTTAACTACATACTCGCCGATGGCGACTCTATATTTGTGCCACAGGTTAAAAATTTGGTTACCATCAAAGGAGCAGTTAGCCACTTTGATGTAGATACGGTGATTGTGCAAATTAGCGCTCCCTTTGAAAAAGGCAGAAAACGAGCCAATTTTTACATCAAAAACTATGGCGGCGGCTTTGGCAGATATGCAAAAAAAGCGCGTACTTATGTGCAGCAACCCAATGGACGAATAGATAAAGCTACCGTATTTTTAGGCATTAAACGCTACCCAAGAGTTGAAAACGGCGCTACCATTTCGGTGGATATAACAGACAGAAAACGATTTGAAGCAGAAAGGAAAAAACGGCGCGAAGACCGCGACTGGAACCAAGCATTTGAAAGTCTCAGCTCAAAAATAGCCACCATATTAACCGTGCTTGTATTAGCAAGGCAAATAACGCGGTAGCCCAATGGGGTAAAAATTATGCCATTTTACAAAATCGGTATAATTTTTGATGTTTACAAAACCAAATTAATTACCCTATTACCTTACCATGTTGCCTATGCACTCCTTTATCCGTATTGCTGTTATTTTTTTGCTGTTTTTAACCGCCGCCGGCAATGCCTCAGCACAGCAGGCAAAAATTAAATTTTTTGAAGGCAGCTTTGAAGAACTGCTTAACAAAGCCAAAGAAGACCGCAAGTACATGTTTGTTTATTTGTACGGAGTACCTTGCCACTACTGCTCTTTTATGGACACCACCGTTTTTGCCGATTACAAGGTTTTTACTACCTATAACCAAAACTTCCTCAATTATAAAGTAAATGTTTCACATGGCGATTTTGGCTATTATGATATTGTAGCCGCCTATGGCGATAACATCATACGGGCAAAAGAAGGCTACCCGGTTTTGCTCTACATGGATACAGAAGGCAATATACTTAAACGCGAGCAGGGCGGACAAACCATATCAAAGTTTCAAAACTATGCCTATGATGTGCTGTACCGCCCACAAGGCTCCGGCATTATTGCCTCTATCACTCCCCCAAAAGCAATGGAGTGGAAACCCGATGATTACTACCTGCCACCACCCTCCGAAACAGAAATTGACCGCATTACTTACCATCAATCTCAACAAGACAGGCAACAACCTACCCAGTCTGCCCCTGTATTAAAACCCACTCCCCAACCCGAACCCAAGCAAAAAGTTACTAAAACCCAAACATCACCGCCGGTTGTTTATACCCCGTTGGCTCCAAAACCCAACAGTGGTTTTCAGATGCCCGCCGGCTTAGAATCGCAATATAATAGATTAAATGAACTGAGCGCCTATTTTAGAGCCGATACTACCCAAGATATTGCTATTGTGAGGGAGTATGCCTACCTGCTGCTCAAATTACAACTGCCGGTAAATGCCGTAGTAAATTACTACCTGAAATTACAAGAAAACCAGCTTGCCGCGCCGCATAATCGCGAGTTTATCTACGATTTTTCTGTCAGCTTAGAAAATAAAGCCATTGATTACCTTGTGCAAGATATTCGCTATTTTAAGAGTGTAAAAGGCGGCGACAAGGTAAACGAAAAAATAAAAAATGCCGTAGAGCATAGCGTACTTACCGCCATCAGAGAAAAAGACCGAAAGCTGTTTAACAAAGCCGAAAAGGTTATACACCACTCTTTCCTGCCCGATAGAAACAGATTTTTGTTTGATATGCAAAGCCTTTATTACCAAGGCACCCAAGAATGGAGTACCTACACTAAAATTGCCGTAGCCTATTTAGATGAAAACCAAATTTCAAACCCCAAAACCCTTGCCGATATAGCCGCCGTATTTCAGCGAAATGTAAACAATAAAAAAATGCTCCAAAAAGCGCTGGCTTGGGTAGAAGAATCTATTAGCATAGAACAAGAATACTACAATCATTTCATACAGGCGTTGCTCTTTTACCGATTAGGCGAAGCAGAAAAAGCCCGAATTGCCGCCCAAAACGCCATGTATATTGCCCAACTCCGAAACAACGGCACCGATGTTTCGCCCTGCCGGCACTTTTTAGAACGCTTGGGAAACGGCTACTAATATAAATGGGTAGTGGATAGCCGGTTTTCAGTAGCTGGTAATTAGTACTTACACAATCGTAAATGGGCAGCGCCTCCATACAAGAAAACCATTAGCAAGAG
>DDVC01000233.1:0-215 GCA_002345145.1 Bacteroidetes bacterium UBA2322 | reverse complement strand
CACACGGACTGTAGAGACACACGGCCGTGTGTCTCTACGTTATCTACCGCACCACCGCCACCTTGCCCATTGCCAGTACCACTCCGCCCGATTGAACGGTGTAAAAATAGATGCCTACAGGTAAATGACCTACCTGTATGCTCGCCGTTGCCGATGCAGGCGACACGGTGTTGTGTAATACCCGCTGACCTGCTGGGGTGAACAAACTAACCGAC
>DDVC01000014.1 GCA_002345145.1 Bacteroidetes bacterium UBA2322 | reverse complement strand
CAATGGGGGTGCGGAAAGTGGGCTGTATGCTAATTGTTGCCGGTTTTGCGACTATACCTGCGGAAAACTATCCCTATCCGGGCGTTCTACTTTCTCAACAACACCCTGCCTCTGCTCAGCTTTTTTCCCCGATGTGTGTCTTTTGCAGTTAAAACTTAGTTGGTGTTAAGTATTGCAAAGTAAATAAGGCTTAATGCGCACTTTATAACCAAATCATTAGTACCTTAGCCCCCCGAAATCATATTTGTAACAGCACAACCCCCTACTATGAATAATTGTAAAACACTAAACAAACTGACTCTGTGTATCCTGATTTTAGCAATTTGTTTTACCACAGCCATTACGAGCTGCACCTTAGAGCCGGTAAACAACAATAGTCAAACCCAATCAGCGCCGGTTAATACCGAAAACCAATACAACGGCGTGTATGTGTATAGCGGCAAAATGGGCGGCAGAGATTTTCTGATGCAGATTTCTATGGAGGGAAAATCACTCAACGGCGGTTACTATTTTACCGATAACCCTGCCGAAATTAAACTGACCGGCAAAATGACCGGTGAACAATCGGCAGAACTAACCGAATTAGATGCCGGCGGCACAAACGTAGCTTCCTTTACAACTAAGTTTAACCAAGGTGGCACGGTTACACTTACCAGAACACCTGCAAACGCTGCCAACAATGCCGAAACCCTTACGGTAAGCCCGGTGGCAAATGCAAGCTCCTATCAGCCATTGAGGTAGTTTATGCCCTAAAAGCCACTAATTTTTAAAAGGCAAGTAAACCGGTTAGTTTTGCGCCTTAGCGTCTTTGCGAGAGCTCAAAATTTTCAGATTCCGTGCAGCCATTTGTTAGCTTTGCAAGAACACCAATTAACCCATTTTAGCCATCATTTTATCGGGTAATAACTGTAAAATCCAGGCAACCAACAGCCATCGGCGGGTTATGTAGGCAACTTTTCGTTTGTTTTTTATGGCTTGGGCAATTTGGGCGGCGGCTTTTTGAGCAGTAGCTACCCAAAACATAAAACGGTTTTGCTCAGTCATTGGCGTTTTTACAAATCCGGGTCTTATATCGGTTATGGCAATGTTCAGATTTTTTCGCAGCGATTTTTGCCGCAAACCTTGCATATAGTTAGATATGAATGCCTTAGACGCATTGTAAGCGGGCATTTGTGCGCCCCCGCTAACGGCTGCTACCGATGAAATACCCACAATATGCCCCTTTTTTTGCTGGGCAAAATAGGTAAAAGCAATATGGGCAATGGCACAAAACCCCGCCACATTGGTATTGATGATGCTCAACTCTGCCTCCCATTTGGTAGAAAAACTGCCTATGCCGGCATTTATAACCACCACATCAACTCCGCCCATTTGGGTTACTAAGCTCATAAAATCGGTTTGTGCCTGCTCATAATTGGTTACGTCCATAGTTTGAATGTGCGTTTTGGCAGTGTTTTGCAGTTGTTGTTGTATGGCAGTCAGGTTTTCGGTGCGCCTGCCGGTAAGTCCCAGCTCATAACCTTGTTTAGCCATTTCCAATGCTAATGCCTCGCCTATTCCGGAAGTAGCGCCTATGATAATTGCTTTCATGTTTAAATAAATGGCAGTTGCGGGTAAAAATGAGGTTGTTTGTTTAAGTTGCAAAGGTAAGCAGGATTGGGGAGTTGAGCGTATATAAATGTGCGTTTATTGACCAAATACATTATCCGCCGCTAAATTGCCGGTTGCAGTTGTTCACCGTCTTATATCTGATTCCACCTTACCATCTACTAAGGTAATGACCCTTAGTGCGCGGTCAATAACGCGTTGGTCGTGTGTTGAAAAGATAAAGGTCATGTTTTCTTCGCGGTTTAGGGCAGCCATAATATCTAAAAGGTTGGCAGCAGCGGCAGAATCGAGGTTGGCAGTAGGTTCATCAGCTAAGATAAATTGCGGTTTAGATGCCAAAGCACGTGCCACTGCTACTCTTTGCTGTTGCCCGCCCGATAGTTGTGCGGGGCGGGCGTTCATTTTATCGCCTAAGCCTACGTGTTGCAGGAGCGTTTCTACCCTTTTATTTCGTTCAGCCGCAGGCACATTTTGAAGCAGCATAATAAACTCTACGTTTTCGCGGGCGGTGAGTACCGGAATCAGGTTAAAAGATTGAAAAACAAACCCTATGTTGTGCAGCCTAAAATCTATCAGTTTATTCGGTCGAAGCTGTGTAATATCGGTACCGTTTATAATAACCTTGCCCGATGATGGCTTATCCAATCCGCCTATTAAATTGAGCAGTGTTGTTTTACCCGAACCCGACGGTCCTACCAGTGCGGTAAACTCACCTCGTTGTATTTTTAAGTTCACTTGGTTTACGGCATATACCGGTATAGTATCGGGATTATATACTTTGCTCAGATTTTGGGTTTCAATTACAATGCTCATCACAAGTAGCAGTTTAGGGTAAAAAATGATGGGGAATTTTTGCGTTAGGCTCTTATGGCTTCTACCGGTTTGAGGCTCAGGGCTCTTACCGCCGGAAAAACCGAAGATATAAGTGCAGTAATCAATACAAGCATTATAATTTGGACATATTGGGCAGGTAATAAATCGGGATAAATGATATTGCTAAACCCAAAATCGCCCATACTTTCGCCGGCAAAAACGCTCATATCTAAGCCATTTTCGGATAAATAGGTAATGAGCAACCAGGCAATGAACACCCCCACCGGACACCCCACCAACACAAGCAGGAGTGTTTCGGTAAGTATCATGGTAAAAAGTTTCAGTTTATTCATACCCAACGACATCAGCACGCCTATTTCGCGGGTGCGCTCTAAGATAGCCATGAGCATAGTATTGATGATGCCAAACGAAATAGCCAACAAAATAATGATAACAAATACCATAGAAGCCTGTGTCATGGTGGCAATAATGAGTTCGGTATCGGGCGAAATCTCCTTCCACGTTTGCACTTTTACATCGGGAAATAAGGTGGCTATCTTGTTTTTGCCCGATGCAGTAAAATCGTCTGATTGTAGCAGAACAGCTATTTCGTGTGCTTGGTCGGTAAGGTTGAGCAGTTTGTTCAAGTCGGGTTGATTTACATACACCATTACTTCATCAAGGGCGGTATTGTAGGTTTGGTAAATGCCCTCTACCCAAAAAGCAGCCGAAATAAGCTCATTTGAAGCATCTTGAAAAGTGAGTATTACTTTGGAGCGCGGTTTAATTTTAAACTTTTTAGCCAATTTAGCGCCTATAAGTAAGCTGTTTGGTTTAGATGCGGTAAAAAATGTGCCTTCTTTTATTTTAGTTTGCAATTGAGTAACGCGGCTTTCGTTTGGGGGTTGTATGCCCGTAATTTGTACGCCGGCGCTACCGGTGGCAGTTGCCAGCATACCCATTGCCATTGTTCGGGCGCAAACGGCTTTTACCCCTTCTACCGTTTCAATTTGGTTCAGTGCGGTTTGTATATTGTTCATCACAGGCGCTTGGGTAAACTCGCGCGCATAATCGGGGTGATGAAGTTGTATATGCGATACTTCGTTTTCAATGGCTATTTTAAGCCGTTCGTTTCCCATGCCTATATAAAGAGAGTTCAGTGTTAAACCCGCCCATACGCCCAATGCTACGGAGGTCATAATAACCAAACTCCGCACCCTATGCCGCCAAACATTTCGCCAAGCTATGGTAAAAATCATCTTGCTGTATTTTAATGGAAATGGAAAAGAAGAGATGCTTATTTTTTCATGGCTTCTACTTCATTCAGGTTCATTACATGGTATAGCGGGTAAAAAGCCAACAGTAGTGCAATGCAAGTAACTATTATAGTTTGCTCTGTTATGACAGTTGGGCTGAAAACAGTTGGCAAAATGGGTTCAAACCCAAAATTGTAATACATTTCTGCCAAATCGCCGGTAAAAGTTATAGGATTAACATTAAAGTAATATATCAATGGTATGCTTACTGCCACCCCCAATAGGCAGCCCAACAGGGTTACCAAAACCGACTCAATGAGTACCACCACTGCTAATTTTGCACGTTTCATGCCTATAGCCATTAACATGCCAAACTCATAGCGGCGCTCGGCGGTCATCATGAGCAGGGTACCAAAAATACCAAATGAAACAAGCAGGTAAAGAATGGCTATTATAACATAGGTACCGCCTTCTTTTGTGCGCACCAATTCTTTAATATCGGGCATCATTTCTTGCCATGTCATTACCTCATAAGACTGCCCTAAGGTAGTTTGGAGTTGGGGTGTTATGCTGTTCATTCTTTCGGCATTATCAAACAAGAGTACTAACGATGTAAGCATATCGGGAGCGGTAAAGAACGATTGCGCCGCTGTTAGGGGCATATAAACAAATGCATCGTTTAAATCGGGCGAAGCAAATTTGAGTATGCCTTTTACCACATACTTGCCGGCGGCTGTACTGCCATGATATCCCTGCCCCAGCAGCACTATGGTATCGTTTACATTGGTTTGCAGTTTATCTGCCAATCCTTCGGCTATCAACACCGCTTCATCTGTAGCTTGCAGGTAAGCGCCGGTTTTGAGTTTAGCGCGCAAACCGGTTACAAGGTCTTCGGTTTGCGGGTCAATGCCTATGATGCGTGCGCCTTTGGTAATGCTGTCGCCCGATATTAAGGCAAACGATTCAATGCGGGGCGCTGTGGCGCTGATGCCTTCTTGTGCCACTATAACCCGATTGAGCGAATCGGAATAAGCAAAACTTTGGTCTAAAACCTGTTCGTCCCAATATCCGTGTGCATGCACCTGTGCATAACCCGAATAAAAACTGACCACATTGCGTATAAAATTACCCCACACCCCTTTTTGTATAGACATAGTAAAAATAGCTAACACTACCGCAAAAAAAACCGATGCCGTTGTTATGAGGGTACGGCTGCGGTTTCTCCACAAATTTCGCCAGGCAAGAGTAAAAAGCATGGGGGTTAGTGATTAGTGGTTAGGAGTAGAGACGCACGGCCGTGTGTCTGTACTGTGATGAGTTTTGAATAACAATTACCATCAAATACCATTATCCACTTCTACCGAAGTTTTTTGATATTTTGCAGGGTAAAAAAATCGTCTTTTAAGGAAGGGTTAAATTGGAGGCTTTTATAGGTAATTTCGGTGCGATGTCCGTTTTTATCGGCGGGGGTCATCACCATTTTAGTAAGGATAAACCTGCCGCCCATTTCTTTCGCATCAGAACCGATAAGTGTGTTTACCAATTCATCGTACTCATCGAAAAATTCAGTTTTGAGTTGCAGATAATCTTTTTTGTCAATCCAAGTAAGCACTTTACCCCAAACAACAGCGGCATCGGGTTTGGGGGTAAGTTGTATTTTGTAACACAGTAAGCCATTGAGCATTTCCTCGCCCAACAGTTCGTGGGTATAGTCTTCCACCGCTGAAGATTCACGCACAAGGTCGTCGTTGGTAAAATCAGTACCCATCCATGATTGAGCCATCATAGAAGGCGGCAGTTTAATAGTGCGGTCTAAGTTAGGCAGCCAGTTCCAGACATCCTTTTTGCGTTTCAAAAATGCAGTACCTTTGTCTTTGGCAGGCGCTTGTATGAGAATAACTGCCATTTCATTGCCCTTTGCCCAACTTTTAATGTCCATAGTGCGGTTCCAAGTAGGGCGAACAATTTTAAAACTCATTTCAGCAATGCTGCTGTTACCGCGTACTTTGTCTTCTGCCTTTTTGATGATATCGGTAGCATTTTGAGCAAGCATTGCAAACTGCCCCCCCAATACAAACATAACAAGTAAAACCAAAATTTTAAATTTATGAAGCATGGTTTTCAAAGTTTGAAGCAAGGTAAGGTAATATCGGTTAGCCAGCAATGACTTTTGTCAATTTAGGACATTCTATGGAAAAAATTTTCAGAAAAACGAGTTTCTGGTGTTTCTGATACAACCATTTACCGTTAAAATTAGTCTGCAAAAGTTAAAATGCTCGTAGTTTTAAGCCAATTTTACAAAAAATGAGGTAATTGTCCGCAAAAACACCATTTGTATTTGCGTAGAATTAAAAAACCCCCTATTTTTAGCTGTTCATTTGA
>DDVC01000241.1 GCA_002345145.1 Bacteroidetes bacterium UBA2322 | reverse complement strand
TTATGAATTACGACTACCATACCATTTTTTTTTCTCGCAAAGACGCAAAGGCGCAAAGAAAAGAGTTTGAGGTAGCATTACGAATTACCCACTACCCACTAACCACTATTTTAGCGCAGCCATTGCACCAAAGGTAAACAAATGCCCGATGTTCGCTATTTTTTAGCGAACTTTGCAAGCAAGTTAGGTTATTTTCAAAATCAGCTACACTCATGTCTATTATTGTTGATATTCTTGGTTCGGTAGGCAAGTTGGGTTTATACAACCTGAGCAAGCGCCGACTACCCAAAACGCAAGGCACACTGCACCTAAAAGGCATACAAGCGCCGGTAGAAATTATACGCGATAGCTGGGGCATACCGCATATATATGCCCAAAACTTGCCCGATTTGGCGTATGCCCAAGGTTTTACCCACGCCCAAGACCGCCTGTGGCAAATGGAACTGAGCCGCCGTGCTGCCACCGGCACCCTAAGCCGCTTATTTGGCAAACTTGCCTTGCCTACCGATATTGCCAGCCGCACTTTTGGGTTTGAAAGGTTGGGTAAAACCGATGAGCAGGCGCTGCCCTATGAATTGCTGCAACTTATGCAGGCGTATGTAAACGGCATCAATTATTTTTTGCAGCACTGCAAAAAAAACTTTCCCATAGAGTTTACCCTACTCAGGCACGAACCGGCGCTTTGGACGCTAACCGACCTGCTCGCATTCAGCCGGCTGATGACCTGGCAGCTATCGCACGCATGGCAGGGCGAGCTGATACGCGCCCAACTTGCCGATTTACTAGGCGCTGATTTGGCTGCCGAGTTAGATGTGCAATACCCGCAGCAAAATCCGGCCATTTTGCGCATGGCGGCAGAGGTAAACAGGGGCGCTGTTTGGGAAGGAGCCCGTAGCGGTTTTCTGCGCCAAAACAACGGCAGTAACTCATGGGCATTATCGGGCAGCCGCACCCAAAGCGGGCTTCCTATTTTGGCAAATGACCCCCACCTGCACCTTGGCACGCCTGCTATTTGGTATGAAAATCACCTGCACTGCCCCCAACTCCATACTACCGGCGTTACCATTGCCGGGCTTCCGCTGGTGCTTATTGGGCATAACCAACACTTAGCATGGGGCATTACCCTTGCTTATACCGATGCCGAAGACCTGTTTGTAGAAAAATTTACCGATTTTAACGCCGGTTTATACCATTACCAAAACACCATACAACAGGCAGAAATTATTACCGAATCGGTATGGGTAAAAGACAGCAAAGAACCCCACCCGCTGCAAATTGTTGTTACCCGGCATGGTCCGGTGGTGTCGGAAGTAGCGGGTTATGTGCAACACCATATAGCGCTGCAATCTACTGCCTTGCAACCCTCGCAGCCGTTTTTTAGGGGGTGGTGGCAGCTCAACAAAGCACAAGATTATACCGATTTTGTGCACGCCGTTAGTTTTTTGTCGGCGCCGCAGCTCAATATCGTGTTTGCCGATACCCAAGGCAATATAGGCTACTACACCAGCGGAAAAGCGCCCGTTAGGCAGCAGGGCAATGGTAAATACCCTGCCCCGGGCTGGACGGGCGACCATGAGTGGATGGGTTACGTGCCTTTTATGGAAATGCCCCATGCCTTAAACCCTCAAAAAGGCTATATTATTACTGCCAATAACCGCATTATTACACCCGATGATTACCCGCATTTTTTGGGCGATGTGTGGATGAACGGCTACCGAGCTAACCGATTGGAGCAACTTATTGAGCAACAATCTGTAACCGACCTTAACCAAAGCCGCCTCATGCAAACCGATGTGTTTTGCATACCGGGTAAAACCATTGCCGATATTTACAAAAACCACCTTACCGATGCTGCCGACCTGCCGCCCCGATATGCCCGCGCATGGTATTTACTTGCCGACTGGAACGGCTACCTTACTCCACATACTGCCGGCGGCGCTATTTATGCTATGGTGCGCAAGTGCGCTATGCAGATACTGCTTCAAAACGCAATAGGCACCGAGCTGCTGGATACCTTTACCGGCAAGGGTTTTAACCCCGTTCTTAAAAACTTTAACGAGTTTATGGGGCACGATGTAAGCGCTCTAATACGCATACTGCAAAACCCCAACAGTTTGTGGCTGCAAAAAACAGGCGGAAAATCAGCCCTACTGCGCAAAAGCCTGATGACGGCGGTAAACCAACTAACCGACTTGCTGGGTAAAAATCCCGAAAAATGGGAATGGGGTAAACTGCATAAATTTATTGCTCCACATGCCTTAGGCATACAAAAACCCCTTGACCACGTTTTTAACATAGGCGGCAACCCTATGGGCGGCGATGGCGATACGCCCCTGCAAGCCGGCACTCCCGAAAACGAAATACCCAATACGCACTTAGTTAGCGCTTCTTACAGGCAGGTAATAGACCTTAGTAACTGGAACAACTGCTTAGCGGTGCTGCCCACCGGGCAATCGGGGCATTTAGCCAGCCCGCACTATAAAGACCAAACACCGCTTTGGCTGCAAGGCGAACTTCGTCCTATGCTTTGGAGCAAGGTGCAGGTGCTGGCATACAGCAAAGAAAAACTGCTGTTAGAGCCGGGGGGGTGAAAAGTGAAAAGTGGTTACTTAGTACTTAGTAGATGGTATATAGTAGTGGGTAGCTGGTAATCAGTACTAATTACTAACCACTAATCACTACTAACCCGATTTTGTTTCACGCAAAGGCGCAAAGACGCAAATTGGTTGTTTTTTTCTTAATGCCCACTAATCACTAACCACTAACTACTAATAACTAACCACTAATAACTACACGTTAATATAAAATGCGGGTTTTAATGGTATGCTCTATTTTGCGCAAATCGGTAAGAATTTTATCGGAGTGCAGGTTTTCTATATCCAGCACTACATAACCAATCAGCTCGTTGGTTTTAAGGTATTGCCCCACAATATTGGCATTAGAGGCAGAAACAACGGCATTTATGGCAGATAACACGCCCGGCACGTTTTGGTGAATGTGCAAAATGCGGCGGGTGCCATGCACCGGCGCAAGGTTAAGCTCCGGTATGGTATGCGAGCCAACAGTAGCCCCTTTGTCAATATAACCAATGAGTTTGTGTGCCACGTCTATACCAATGTTGCTTTGTGCCTCCTGGGTTGAGCCGCCTATGTGTGGGGTAAGAATAACATTGTTTATACCCCTAAGCGGCGTTTCAAAAGCATCGCCTACTGATTCGGGCTCGGCAGGAAAAACATCTATGGCAGCGCCGCCAATATGTTTTTGCAGCAGGGCATCTTGTAATGAATCAATATCCACCACATTACCGCGGCTTAAGTTGAGCAGCAGGCTGCCCGGTTTCATTTGGGCAATGGTTTGTTTGTTCATCATATTTTTGGTAAGCGGGGTAGCCGGCACGTGCAGGGTTACTACATCGGCTATTTGCAGCAGTTCTTCCAATGTTTCGCAGGGTAGGGCATTACCCATAGGCAGTTTGGGTTCAATATCGTAGTAAAAAACCTTCATGCCCATAGCTTCGGCAAGTACCGAAACTTGTGAGCCTATATGCCCATAGCCCACTATGCCCAGCGTTTTACCGCGCATTTCATAACTGCCGCCTTTGGTAGTTTTTAGCCATATACCATTGTGGCAAGCTTTATCTTTTTCGGGTATGCGGCGTATGAGCATAATAATTTCGGCAATAACCAACTCTGCCACTGAGCGCGTATTGGAGTAGGGTGAGTTAAACACCGCTATACCGGCTTGGGTGGCTTTGGTAAGGTTTACCTGATTAGTGCCTATGCAAAAACAGCCTATGGCAAGCAGTTTTTCGGCTTTGGTTATTACCTCTGCGCTAACCTGTGTTTTGGAACGAATGCCCAAAATGCGCACATCTTCTAATTTTTCAATGAGCTGGTCTTCGGGCAATGCACCGCTAAGCGATTCTATATTGGTGTAACCGGCTTTTTCAAACAGCTCAATGGCTGAACGATGAATATTTTCGAGCAGCAGTACTTTTATCTTTTCTTTCGGGAACGAAGTGGCTGCCAAAGCATTGTTATCGGTTGTAGGAAACATAGTAGTTAGTAGATGGTACTTGGTAGATAGTAGTGGGTAGTGGGTAGATAGTAGTGGGTAGATAGTAGTGGGTATCTGGTAGTAGGTAGTAAACCCATTCATAACTCATAACTCATAACAGTACAGACGCACGGCTGTGCATCTCTACATTTTTCACTTTTCACTTACAACGCCTCCCCTGCTTTCAGTTTTTCGGCATTTTCGGCAACTTTGAGGGATTCAATAATGCCGTCTAAATCGCCGTCCATAATAGCGCTAAGGTTGTAGAGAGAAAGGTTAATGCGGTGGTCGGTAACCCTGCCTTGGGGGTAGTTGTAGGTGCGTATTTTAGCGGATCGGTCGCCGGTAGAAACGAGTGTTTTACGGTGTTTAGCTATTTCGGCAATATGTTTTTGGTATTCGGCTTCGTAAATTCTGGAACGGAGCATGGTCATAGCAATTTCACGGTTCCGAATTTGGGAGCGTTCCTGCTGGCTTTCTGCCACTGTACCGGTAGGAATGTGGGTAATGCGCACGGCAGATTCGGTACGGTTTACGTGCTGCCCGCCCGCGCCCGAAGCTCTAAAAACATCTACCCGCAAATCGGCAGGGTTAATAACCACGTCCACCTCTTCGGCTTCGGGCAATACAGCCACCGATGCAGCGGAGGTGTGCAGCCTGCCCTGCGATTCGGTAACCGGCACACGCTGCACGCGGTGTACACCCGATTCGTATTTTAGCTCGCCATAAACGCCGGAGCCGGTAACCGAAATGATAATCTCTTTATACCCGCCGGTGCTGCCTTCGCTAAGGCTCATAACTTCGGTTTTCCAGCCTTTGTTTTCGCAGTAGCGCATATACATACGGAAAAGGTCGCCTGCAAAAATGGCAGCCTCATCGCCACCGGTGCCGGCTCTTATTTCAAGCATGGCGTTTTTATCGTCTTCGGGGTCTTTAGGTATAAGGAGTTGTTTGGTATCTTCTTCCAATTGGGCAAGTTGTTCTTCCAATAACAGGAGTTCAGCCTTTGCCATTTCTCTAAATTCCGGGTCGTTATCGGTTTTAATCACCTCTTTGTTAAAGGCAATGGCATCGGTAAAATTCACCATTTTTTTATAGGCATCTACAATGGGCTCAAGGTCTTTATATTCCTTGCTTATTTGTTTATACCGGTTCATGTCGCTCATAATAACAGGGTCGGCAAGTTGGTTAGCTATGTCGTCCCACCGGTGTTTTATGGCGGCTAATTTATCTAACATGGGTATTTATTTTGAAGAATGGGAGTAAAACCAATACTTGTTTGCCTTACCGCCTCTGAAATAGGGGGTAAGGTAAAGTGGAGCGCAAAGGTAAGGCTTTTTTATTTACTTTTTGACTGACAGACTAAACCCGATACAGGGAAAAAGAAGCTATCTGCCCGATGAGCCGCTAAGGGCTAAATCCCAGGCAAGGGCAGCGGCGGTGTATCTGCCCGATTCCATAGCGCCGTTTAGCGAACCATTGTGGGTATAATCGCCACATACATAAATGCCCGGTTTTACAGGTTGTATATTGTTTTTATCGGGCAGTACAATTTGTGTTTTCAGTGGCAGGGCATCGGGTATATGGTAGGTTTTAAGGTGGTCCCAAAAACGCACTTCTTTTTTAAACCACTTTCGCAGTTCGGCTTTTACGGCTGTAAGCAGTTGTTCATGGTCTAATTGGGTAGGTTTTACCACCGTAACCGATATAAGATGTTGTCCGGGAGGGGCATAATTAGGGTTTACCAAACTTGGCACACAGATATTGTTTACTACGCCTTCGTTTTCGCCGTTGAGCGCCAGCAAGGGGCGCAAAATGGGTGGTTTATCGGTGGTAAAATACAGGCAGGTTACGCTGTTGGTGGCGGGTGGCGGGTTTGGCAGCGCCAGTAGTTGGTGTGCTGAGCGGGCATCGGTAGCTACCAGTACAGAGCGGCAGGCGTAGGTATTGCCATTTTGGGTAGTAACTTTACCGGCGGTTATTTGGGATACCGGTTCATTGGTTTGCAGGGTACCGGGTTTTAACCTTGCTGCCAACTGGCGGGGTATGGCTTCTATGCCACCCGAAGGAAGGGCAGCGTTGCCGGCGCTAAACATTTTAAACACAAACTCAAACATGCGGCTCGATGTTTGGAGGTTGGGCTCTAAGAAAATGCCGGTAAAAAATGGCTGAAAAAATGCCTCCATAAAGGTTTTTGAAAATTTCCACTCATGCAGGTAGGCTAAGGTACTTTTTTCGGGCTCTGCAAATATCTTTTCAATACTCAGCCTGTTGAGCCTGTTTCGGAGGGCGGCAATTTTAATTTTATCGGCAAAATTGGTAAGGGGCGAAAACAAACTTTGTATAGCCGCCGTGGGGTGTTTAAAGGGGTCGGTAAGCCGATGCAGGTTGTTGTTTTTCCAAATAAGAGCGCCATTCAAAAAATAGCCCATATCTAATGCTTTGTAGTCAAGCAGTCTAAACGCTTCGGGATAAGCGGTGAGTAATACCTGAAACCCTCTGTCGAGCAGGAATCCGTCTAATTCATCGGTTTTTACCCTGCCTCCCGGTCGGTCGGTAGCTTCTATGAGTTTTACGTTTAGTCCTTCGTTTTGCAATTCAAGGGCTGCCGTAAGTCCGGAAATACCGGCGCCTACTATTACTACATCGTATTTGGTCATAAGTGGCAAAAAGGTAGTGTGGTGGGGTTAAACCGAGGGCAAGTAAATGGGGTTGCTTGCCACGGCTAAACAAAGCGCAAAAGTAGGTAAAATTACCGAGTAGCCAAACACCGCCTCTAAGGTAAATTGCAGCAGTTTAGAGTAAGTGCGCCTAAGCGTTTACCGTTACGTTAGGCAAATGCCTCGGCATTAGTGCTTTATAGTTTGTGGGTTACTGCTCTGTTTGTACCACTGCCCCTGCCCATGCAGGCAGTTCAAGCAGGTTGTTTTTTAGCGTTAAATGGGAGTGTGTGGCAAACAAGGGCGTAGCATGGGGGCAAGCAATGTGGGTAGGTTTGGCAGAAAAATTCAGGAATACGCGTAGTGTTTGCCCATCGGTTTTTCGGGTATAAGCCAGCAGGTGTTTAGGCATATTGGGCAGCAGCTCAATAGTTCCGTTTTGGAGGGCGGGCATCGTTTTGCGCAGGTTAAGGAGTTGGCTGTAGGTATTTAGCAATGAACCCGGGTGGTTAAGCTGAGTAGCTACATTTACCTCTGCAAAATTGGCATTTACGGGCAGCCAGGGTTGTACTGTGCTAAAACCGGCGTAGGCGGAAGCGTTCCACTGCATAGGGGTTCGGCAAACATCTCTGTTAGCAGCTATGGGGAGGAGGTTTACCAACCACTGCGGCAGCCCCTTAAAACGGCGGGCAAGCGGGTCTTTTGCCTGTTTAAGGGACAGGTTGCCGTTGGTCATGCCTATTTCTTCACCCATGTAAATAACAGGTACGCCGCGTGCAGTAAGTTGGTACAGGGCAAGCAGTTTAGCTTTTTGGGGGTTATTTCCTATACGGCTGATGCTGCGTTTTTGGTCGTGATTGCCAAAAACAAGGGTAGGCATGAAGGGCGCGGGATAGTGGTGTTGGTAAAGTTCAATTTTTTGGGCAAAAAACGAGGCATTAAACTTGAAATACAGCATATCAAACAAAAAAACTAAGTGCAGCCCGTTTGTACCGTTTCCGAGGTATTGTTTAAGGGTAGGGTGTGCGCCAAACGCTTCGCCCAAGGTAAAGCGCGGCGGGTGGGTAAACTCATCGGTAACCTGCCGTAGTTGTTGTGCCAGCCTAAAATTATCGGGATGATTAACCGTATATAAAGGTTGCTGAAACAAGCCACCCGGCGCTTCGGGCGAGGGCAGCAGTTGCAGGGTAAAAGGGTTATCCCTAAAATGGGGGTCTTTCATAATGGCGTTAAAAATGTCTAACCTAAACCCATCTACCCCTTTTTGCAGCCAAAAGCGCACTACCTCAAACATAGCTTGCTTTACCTCCTCATTTCGGTAGTTTAAATCGGGCTGAAACGGTAAAAACGAAGCAAAATACCATTGCTTTCTATCGGGTACATAATGCCAGCCGCCCTCAGCCAGCATAGAGCGCCAGTTATTGGGCGGGCGTTTTGCTTTGCCGTTTTGCCATATATACCAGTCAGATTTGAGGTTATTGGGGCTTTGTTTAGATTCTAAAAACCATTGGTGCTGGTCGGAGGTATGGTTCATTACCATATCAAATACCACATACATACCCCTTTTGTGTACCTCGTTTATGAGTTGTTCTGCATCGGTCATAGTGCCGTATTCGGGCGAAATAGCGCAGTAATTGCTAATATCGTACCCAAAATCTTGCTGCGGACTTTGGTAAAAAGGCGATATCCAGAGGGTTTCAACGCCCAAACTTTGGAGGTAATCTAATTTCCCGATGATGCCTTGCAAATCGCCTATGCCATCATGATTGCTATCGGCAAAGGAGCGGGGGTAAATTTGGTAAATTACCGTGTTGTGGTACCAAAGCGCCGGGGGCAGTTGTGCCATAGAATTGCGAGTTAGGAATTAGGAATTACGGCTTGCGGAAAGAAAGTATTGCCCAAAACAAGGTTTGCAACAATTTTACCTACCCATAACAACCCGATATAAAACATGGTTGGCAAGCCAAATTGAACAATACAGCAAACAACGGGCAAAACCCATTGGTAAATTGCGTATTTTGCGGCGTTTTTTACCACATTTCCCGATAACAAATCCCATAGCAGTTTAAAACTACCCAATATGTATCCCACTCTGTCTGACATGATATATGACCTTACCGGTTGGTATATCCCACTTCCTATACAAACTTACGGCTTTTTTTTAGCGCTGGGGTTTGTGGCAGGCGCAATAATTTTGTATAATGAGTTTATCCGAATGGAGCGCGCTGGTTATATGACCGGCACCAAAGAAAAGCAAGTAATAGGTAAACCGGCTACGGCTTTTGAAATTTTGGGCAACGCCCTGCTGGGTTTTTTAATTGGTTACAAAGTGGTAGCCATGCTACTGAACTGGAAAGGTTTTACCGATAATCCGCAAGCTTTTATTACCTCTGCCGATGGCAACTGGATAGGCGGCGTGGCAGTGGCAGTGTTGTTTGCCTTTTTACATTATTGGAGCAAGGAAAAAGAAAAACTGCCCAAACCGCAAGAGGTAGAAATAACCGTTTTTCCGCGCGATAGAGTGGGCGAGCTCATTATGATAGCCGCCATTACCGGTATTTTGGGCGCTAAACTGTTTACCTGGATAGAAGATTGGGACGCTTTTTTGGCAGACCCGGTGGGCGCTTTGCTCTCTTTTAGCGGACTTACTTTTTATGGCGGCTTAATTTGTGCGGCAGCTTCGCTGATGTATTACAGCTACCTCAAAAAAATACCTTTATCACGCCTTACCGATGCCGCAGCGCCTGCGCTTATTATTGGTTATGGCATGGGCAGATTGGGCTGTCATTTTTCGGGCGATGGCGACTGGGGTATTGTAAATACTGCCGCCAAACCGCTTAGCTGGCTGCCCGATTGGCTCTGGGCTTACCAATATCCTAACAATGTTATTAACGAGGGCGTACCTATTGAGGGTTGCATGGGTAAACACTGCTATATTTTGCCCGAACCGGTTTACCCTACATCGGTGTATGAATTTTTAATGACCTTGGTTATCTTTGGCATTTTATGGGCAATACGCAAACGCATTAAAGCGCCGTTTGGTTTGTTTGCCCTGTATTTAGCGCTAAACGGCATGGAACGCTTTACCATTGAATCTATACGGGTAAACCAACGCTATAATGTGCTGGGTTTGCAACTTAGCCAAGCCCAAATTATAGCCATCTGCCTAATTATTGCCGGCTTGGGGCTGGGTGTTTTTGCATGGCAACGGTATAAGAAGAAGTTATGAGTTATGAGTTGCGAATTACAGCTACCCAATACCAGCCCGTTTTTTTTCTCGCAAAGGCGCAAATTTGTGGTTATTTCGTAACTACTTAGGTACTGCCCACCCTGCAAGTTTATGGCTCATTTGCAGGCTAATTGGTAAAATTTCCGACAACAATTAGCACACGGATAACGCGGATGTAGCTGATTTGCACAGATTTTTTAAAAATAGCAGTTACCAAGGTAAGTAGTTACGTTGTTTCTTACTAACCACTACTCACTACCATCTACCAAACACCCACTACCAAAACTATCGACTTTTCACTCTTCACTCTTCACTTTCCAGAGTGCGCCGTATTGTTCAACCAACAAATTATCGTAATAATCGGCTTTATTGAGCAGGTTTTTATAGATAGCCAAAGCTGTTTCTTTTGAAAAATAGGCATCGTACATAACCGTAGAAAGCACTATATCCTGTTCATCAATGCTAAACATCATATCGGTAAGGGTGTTGTTTTGGCGCAGTAAAAACTCATAAATGGCGGCTATATTGGTGCGGGGCAGTCGGCATAGGTGGGCATCTGCTATGATGAACCTAAGCTCTTCAACGTAGGTAATATCTATGAGGGCGCTACCGTGTATAATTTCCCATGCATTAGCGCCTCGGCGGGCAAGAATGGGGTTTTTGCCCAGTTCCTTTATTAACTCCTCTATCAGTTTGGCTCTACCTACCGGCTCGTAGGTTTGCTCTTCATAAAAAGCCAATCGGTTGCCACAAGTGGGGCAGTAGTTATCGTGCTGCTCCGCCTCGGTTTTGGTAACCAAATTGAGGCAGGCGCTACATCGGGCAACCCTATGCCCCAGATGCAACCGGTATTCTTTCAGTGATTCTATGAGGTAAGAACTGGGCAAGGCAAAACCTAAATTTTCGCCCCCCAAAATAATAAAGGTGTTTACCCCCACCACATCGCCAGCAGTGTTTATGAGCGGACCACCGCTGTTGCCCGGATTGATAGAGGCATCTATTTGTATGTAGTTCACATTGTTATACGGTCGGGCTACTTTAGAAACAATGCCTTTGGTGGCGGTAAACTTTAACCCAAACGGATGCCCAATGGCAATGATAACCTCGCCTTGTTTTACGTGTGTGTTTAAATGCACCTGTGGTTTAGGTACATCGGGCGGCATTTCTAAAAAGGCAAGGTCGTAGTGAGGGTCTTTGTAAAGAACATTTACGGTAGTTTCGGGAATTTTAGCTCCGTTTATAACGGCTTCCACACTATCGCTTACCACATGGTAATTGGTAACTACCATATCATAATCTTTTAGGTAAAAGCCGGTGCCGGTGCTGCGCGGTGTGGCTATTTGTACCACCACCTCTTTATATTGGTCAATGGTTTTGTCCATAAAAACGGGCAATTATTTACGTGGTAAACCTACAACCAAAACAATGTGTTTGGGCTGCTGTGCCGTGAGTCATTACGGCAAACTATTTGGCAGGAGGTTAAAGGGGTATATTGCCGTGTTTTTTTCGGGGCAGGTTTACCACTTTGTTTTCCAGCATTTTAAAGCCTTGAATGAGGCGTTTTCGGGTAAGTTGTGGGTGAATTACCTCATCAATAAACCCGTGGTCGGCGGCGCGGTAGGGGTTGGCAAAAGTTTCGGTAAATTCTTTTTCTTTTTCTGTCAGTTTAGCTTCGGGGTCGGGTGCGGCAGCTATTTCGTGCCGGAAAATGATTTCGGCAGCGCCTTTTGCGCCCATTACGGCAATTTCGGCGCTGGGCCAGGCAAAGTTAAGGTCGGCATCTATGTGTTTAGAGTTCATTACATCGTAAGCGCCGCCGTAAGCCTTGCGCACAATTACGGTAACTTTGGGCACGGTAGCTTCGCAAAAAGCGTAGAGCAGTTTAGCGCCGTTGGTAATAATGCCGTTCCATTCTTGGTCGGTACCGGGTAAAAAGCCGGGCACATCTACTAAGGTAAGCAGCGGCACATTAAAAGCATCACAAAAGCGCACAAACCGAGCGCCTTTTTTAGAGGAGTTAATGTCTAACACACCGGCAAGGTAAGCGGGCTGGTTGGCTACTACGCCTATGCTGCGTCCGGCAATTCGGGCAAACCCCACCACTATGTTTTCGGCATAATCTTTATGCACTTCCAAAAACGAGTTTTCGTCCACAATGCCGTTAATTACCTCGCGCATGTCGTAGGGTTGCATACTACTTTCGGGCAGTATGTTGTTTAGTTGCGGGCGCAGTTCGTCGTCTTTGGGCTGGTAGGGGTAAACGGGCGCTGTTTCTTCGCAGTTTTGCGGAATATAACTGAGCAATTGTTTGAGTGTTTCAATGCAGGCAGCCTCGTTGGGGCAGGCAAAGTGTGTTACGCCCGATTTGGCAGCATGGGTGCCGGCGCCGCCCAGTTCATCGTGGGTTACGGTTTCGTGGGTTACGGTTTTTACCACATTAGGACCCGTAACGTACATATAAGAGGTATTTTCTACCATCATCACAAAATCGGTAATGGCGGGCGAATAAACTGCTCCGCCGGCACACGGACCCATAATAGCCGATATTTGGGGTATAACGCCCGATGCAAGGGTATTGCGCCAAAAAATATCGGCATACCCCCCCAACGACATTACGCCCTCTTGAATGCGTGCGCCGCCTGAGTCGTTTAGCCCAATAACGGGCGCACCGTTTTTCATAGCCAAGTCCATGATTTTGCAGATTTTTTGGGCGTGGGTTTCGGAGAGTGAGCCGCCAAATACGGTAAAATCTTGCGAGAACACATAAACCAACCTTCCGTTTACGGTTCCATAGCCGGTTACTACGCCATCGCCCGGAAAATGTTGGTTTTCCATGCCAAAATCGGTACATCGGTGTGTTACCAACATGCCTATTTCCTGAAACGAATCGGGGTCTAAGAGCAGTTGCACCCTTTCGCGGGCGGTAAGTTTACCTTGTTTGTGCTGTTTGGCAATGCGCTCTGCGCCGCCGCCTTGCAGGGCTTGTTCAATTTTACTGTTGAGAAGTTGTATTTTGTCTTGCATAAATTTTCTTAATAGCAGTTTATGATGGGTTGAGCGGTAGCTAAACTAAAATTAGGCATTAGGGTTAGTAAAAATAGCTTTGAGTTCTTCCGATTGGTTGGGTTTCATGCGTCCGGCAAGAATAAGGCGCATATCGCGGCGGCGCTGTGCGCTGGCGTAGAGGGCTTTTTCCTCATCGGTTTGTGGCTCTATTTTTGGAATAGAGAGTTTATTGTCCCACTCATCAAGTCCAACAAAGGTAAAAAAAGCTTCGTTGCACCGGCGGCGTGTGCCGGGGTTAATGCCCTCGGCATGTACTACAATATGTATCTCCATAGAGGTGTTAAACACGCGGGTTACCTTAGCGGTAATGGTAACAATTTCGCCCAATCTGATGGGGTTGTGAAATGCTACGCTATCTACGGAGGCGGTTACACATACACAGCCCGAATGGCGGCGCGAGCAAATGCCGGCGGCTATGTCCATCCAGCGCATCAGGTTGCCGCCCATTAAGTTGTTGAGGGTGTTGGTATCGTTGGGCATAACCATTTCGGTCATTACCGTTATAGACTCAGAAGGAAATTTAGTAACCATGTAGTTGATAGTGAAAAGTGAAGAGTGAAAAGTGGGTAGTGGGTACAAAACCACACACCACCTACCATTTATACCACGTAACAACATTATTTTATGCCCGCAGGTTGTTAAAAATGCTCTAATTGGCAATTTTGTAATATAGAGCAGCACAAACAAGCTCGTGATGCAGCAAAAATTGGGCTTTTATATTATGCTCAGCCAACTATTGCCCATAAATAATTGGTCTATGTACGTGGTAAGTAAATGGTAAAAATGGACTAAATCTCCCCTATCCGGAAAAAATACAGAAAAAAACAAGAAATTCAGAAAAATAAGTTGCTTTCTTAAAACAAATACAATAACTTTGTTTGCAGAAAAA
Organism: Bacteroidetes bacterium UBA2322; assembly: GCA_002345145.1. Taxonomy (GTDB): domain Bacteria; phylum Bacteroidota; class Bacteroidia; order Chitinophagales; family UBA2359; genus UBA2359. Next base: position 659 of record DDVC01000241.1, on the reverse strand, counting down.
ACATTGGCGTATTTATGGCAATGATTATCCCTCCCCAAATCACCATGACCCAAAACGAATGTACCGTAACCCTTACAGCAAGTGGCGGCAATTCTTATTTGTGGAATAACGGAAGTGCTGATGAAGCAATAGAAGTTGCCGCCCCCAATACCTACACCGTTATTGCAACCGATGCCAACGGCTGCACCGCCCAAGCCGGCTACGAAGTACAGCCAAACGATGTTGCCCCTACCGATTTTAGCGGCAATTACACCGTATGCGCTATGGAAACCCCCTTAGACCAAGTAGATGGCAACGTAGAAACGTGGGGTATCGCAACTACCAACCTCCGCCTCGCAGGCGTCATCATCATACCCGCCGGCAAAACCCTATCTATAAACAATACCACCCTATACATGGTAGGGCAAAACACCAAATTTATAGTAGAAAAAGGCGGCATACTGCGCATAGAAGAAGGCGCTGTTTTACAAGGCGATAACTGCGCCCCCCAACACTGGTATGGCATACGCGTACAAGCCGACCATACCATTAGCCACCCCACAGTAGCCCTTGTACCCGATATTGCCATCACCGGCAGCCCCCACCACGGCGTAGTATATGTAAGGAACGCAATTATCAAAGATGCCCTGGTTGCTATAGAAGACTACAACCCCACGCCG